>JBBUEA010000001.1:0-2065 GCA_038057035.1 Patescibacteria group bacterium
TGTTTTTTATTTCCCGCTCCCGCGACTTTAATTCTTTTAACGCTTGCTCGGCTTCTTCCTTGCCGGGGGGTTTGCCGTGCCACCCGTAATCATTCTCCATAAAACTGACACCCTTGCCCGGAGTCACATGGGCGATAATAAGAGTTGGCATTTCATGGATAACTTTAGCTTCGTTAAAAGCGTCTATTATCTGGTAAAAATTATGACCGTTAATTTCCAAAACATGCCAGTTGAAAGCCTCGTATTTCTGGCGCAAAGGTTCAAGAGGCATCACGTTTTCCGTAAAGCCGTCAATCTGTATGTTATTGCGGTCAATCACCGCTGTTAAATTGCTTAACTTGTATTTGGCCGCAAACATCGCCGCTTCCCAAGTGTTGCCGCAGTCCTGCTCGCCATCCGACATCAGGCAATAAATGCGGTGTTTTTTACTATCAAGTCTGCTGGCCAAAGCCGCTCCGCAAGCCTGGCTTAAACCGGAACCAAGCGGACCCGAGGTGCTTTCAAGTCCGGGAAGCGCTGTCCGGTGAGGATGGCCCTGCAAACGGGAATTGATTTTTCTTAAAGTTTTCAGCTCTTCAATGGGGAAATAGCCTGCGTAAGCCATAGCGGCGTAGCGCGCCGGACAAATATGGCCGTTTGATAAAATCAAACGGTCGCGCTCCGGCCAATCGGGATTTTTCGGGTCATGGTTTAAAACGTGAAAATAGAGAGCTGTAAAAATATCAGCCATTCCAAGGGGCCCGGCTGAATGCCCGGAACCGGCCTCAACCAAAGTTTCTATTATAAGCTGGCGAACGCGATTAGCGGTTTCTTCCAAGTATTTAATTTTATCCTCGTGAAGTTCCTGCATTTAAATTTAAACTCCGGCTAATTCCCGATAACCTGTTGCCGGACCGGCCGGATGATTAAAAATATAAGAAGCCGAAATAATGATATCGGCGCCGGCGGCTTTAACTATTTTAGCCGTTTCCAAATCAATTCCGCCGTCAACTTCTATTTTAACAGCCGGATTGCGGGAACGCAAAAATTTTATTTTTTCCAGAACTTTTTCCTGAAATTTCTGGCCCGCCAAACCCGGGTCAACAGCCAACACCTGAAAAAAATCAAAAGAGCCTAAATAAAGGCTTATGGCGTCTCCAGGAGTAACTGGATTGGCCGCCAGAATAATTTCAGCGTTATATTCTTTAACGACGTTTAAAATAAAATTCGGCTCGGCAAAAGCTTCAAGGTGAATAATTAAACGTTTAACTCCGACTTTCAGCCAGTTATCAATAACAGCTTCCGGCTTTTCAACCATTAAATGAACTTCAAAATTTAATCTTGTTTTAAAAGAAGCAAGCTCATCGGGAACATTCCAAGTTTTGTTGGGAGTAAAAATTCCGTCCGCAACATCAATATGAATCCAGCCATTAGCCGGCAAAAAATCTTCGGCGATTCTTATTTTTTTCGCCACTTCCTCAAAAGTTTTTTCGTTAATCGCTGGAATAACTGTCATTTTATTTAGAACCCGTCTCAATAAGACATAAGCTTCACTTATTCTTGCGTTGTTACTCGCCGGCCGCCAGTTTTTTTTCAAGGCTTAAAATTTTATCAACGCGCCTTTTGTGTTTTGCCTCTCCTGAAAACGGGGATTGCAACCAAACCGAAACTATTTTTTTTGCCTGATTTTCCTCAATAAAATCAGCTGCCAAAGATAAAACATTGGTATCGTCGTCATTTCGGCTGATAGAGGCCTGGTCCGGCGAAATCGCCAAAACCGAGCGCACGCGCGGAAATTTATTGGCCACGATATCAACGCCGGCGCCGGAACCGCACAAAACAATGCCGCGCCGTTCGTTATAATAATCCTCGCTGATTATCTTGGCGACTTTGGCGGCAAAATCAGGATAATCGTCCTCGTTATCCAAATGGTCGTTTCCCAAATCTTCAATCGTATAACCGTTTGCTTTAAGAAAATTTTTCAGGGCTTCTTTCAGCTTAAAACCCCGATGGTCAGATGCGATGTAAATAATCATTCCAGTATCAAAATTATTTATAAATTTTATGAGTTCCGATATCAAGAAAA
>JBBUEA010000002.1:0-4490 GCA_038057035.1 Patescibacteria group bacterium
TTTAATTGATTTATCAAGGAGGAAGAAGTGAAAAGAATCAAGGAAAATTTAGCTTTGGAATTTGCGGCTGTTACAGATGCGGCTGCCATAGAGTCGGCAAAGTGGATTGGTAAAGGAGACGGTAAAGCCGCGGACAAGGCGGCGGTTGATGCTATGAGAGATAGGTTTAATCGCATTGATTTTAGAGGCGAGATTGTTATCGGAGAAGGCGCCAAAGACGAAGCGCCGGAACTTTATAACGGCGAAAAAGTAGGAAAAGGAAAGGCCGTTTGTTTTGATATTGCGGTTGACCCGCTTGAATGCACCAACAGCGTTGCTTTTGGCAGACCGAACGCGATGAGCGTTATTGCTGTTGGCCCACGGCGCTCTCTTTACCGTGCCGCTGATTCTTATATGGAAAAAATAGCTGTTGGCCCGGACGCCGCTCATGTGATTGATTTAGACGTTTCTGTGAAAGAAAATATCGGCAATATCGCGAAGGCGCTTAAAAAAGAAATTTCGGAAATTACGGTGGCGGTCTTGGATAGGCCGAGGCATAACAATCTTATAGAAGAAATAAGAAAAACCGACGCCAGGATTCAGCTTTTTACCGATGGCGATGTTGCTATGGCTATAGCCACTTGTTTGGCCGAATCGCCTGTTGATGTTTTGATGGGTGTTGGCGGAAGCACGGAAGCGGTTCTTGCGGCCGCGGCTCTTAAATGCTTTGGCGGCGAATTGCTTTGTCGCTGGAAGCCCAAAGAAGACCATATTCCACGACTCCACGCTGTCGGTATAACTGATTTTGACAAAATATTCAAAGTTGAAGATTTAGCCAAAGGAGATGGAATTTCTTTTACAGCCACCGGAGTAATAAGCGGGCCTTTGCTTGAAGGGGTGGTTTTTAAACAGAATGTTATAATAACGCATTCTATGGTTATAACTTCCAGTCCGAAGAAAGTGATTTTTATAAAAACTTACCATTATATTTAGGAAGGAGGTAAAAAGTGCGCAGTAAAAAACTTTTTGTTTTGCCGTTTGACCACAGGGGTTCTTTTATAAAAATGTTCGGCTATTCGGAATCGGAATTGGCTCCGGAAATAACTGCTAGGTTGGCAGGTTATAAACACATAATATATGAAGGTTTTCTTCATGCGGTGAATAATCTTGGCGTTCCTAAGGGTTCAGGCGCGATTTTGGTTGATGAGCAATTCGGGACGAAAATTCAGCATGAAGCTCGCGCCGCCGGCATTGCAAGACTTTTGACAGTTGAAAAATCAGGCCAAGACGAATTTGATTTTGAATACGGAGCATATTTCAAGGAGCATATAAATAAATTCCAGCCGGATTATGTGAAGGTGCTGGTAAGGTATAATCCTTGCAGTGAACAGGAATTTAAAAACAGAAGGCAGATTGCCAGGCTGAAATTGCTGAATAATTTTTGCAATAAAAACGGCTACAGGTTTTTATTTGAACTTTTGGCAGAGCCTAATCTTAAACAATCCGAAGACCCCAATTTTACTAAAGAATATTTTGAAAAGACTTTGCGGGGAGAAATAATGCTGAATAGTATTAAAGAGCTTCATAAATTAGGCGTTGAGCCGGATATTTGGAAGTTGGAAGGATTAAGCAATTCTTTTCAGATGAACAAGGTTGTTGAGGAAACAAGGACAGCGGGACGCGACAATGTCGGAGTAGTTGTTCTTGGCCGGGGCGAAAGCGAAGAAAAAGTGCGGGAATGGCTTACGGTGGCGTCAAAAATTAAAGGTGTTGTGGGTTTAGCTGTCGGTAGAACTGTTTTTAAAAAACCTTTGCTGGCTTACCATAAAGGCGAGATTGGCCGAACTATGGCCGCTAATGCAATCGCTGAAAATTACAAAGGTTTTGTTGATATATTTACGGGCTAAATTAACTGCTCGGGCTTCTAGTCAGAAGCCCGATTTTATTTATAATTATATAAGGGCTTGCTCTGAATTTTCAAGCTCAAAGAGCGCAGAAAATTCAGCTAGCAAACCTTTAGCCCGTGAGATGCGAAGCTATCTCACTGGGCTTACCCCATTAGATGAAAATTATGCATTACATTTATGTATTAAAAAGTCTTAAAGATGAAGGAGTGTATGTTGGTAGAACAGAAAACTTGAATAAACGTCTTCAAGAGCATTATAAAGGAAGGGTAGAAAGCACTAAAGAAAGAAGGCCTTTAAGATTTATTTATGTTGAAATAAGTCATAACATTAAAGATGTTATTCATCGAGAAAAATATTTGAAAACAGCTTGGGGTAAAAGATACTTAAAACATAGATTGAAAAATGATGCATAATTTTCTATCTAACGGGGTGCTCAATGTTGCGGCTAAATTTATTACGCCTCGCATTGAGCTCGGCTTATAAATTTAGACAACATTGGCATGAACGATTTTAAGAAAAGTTTATTTATTAATCTCGGCATTTTTTTGGCAGTGGTTTTGCTGTTGGGCGGTTTGTTATTCGCGGCCGGCTTGGATTTAAATAAGCAAAAAGATAAGATAGTTGAAAAACGGCTGGAGCTTGACCGGCGCGTCGGCTCTTTTTCAGCTCTGGCGTCGCTTCAGAAAAAATCTGAAGAGGCCAGGGGTTATTCCAGTATTCTTACAAATGTTCTTCCAAAATACGAACAGCTTTTTGAAATCTCCGAAGAGCTGAAGCTTGCCGCCAAAGACAAAAAACTTGGTTTCGGTTTTTCTTTTATCGGAGAACAGCAGGCGACGGCTGACGCCGCAGGCAGAGCCAATTTCAATTTGAACATTCAGGGCAAAGAAACTGATGTTTTGGGATTTATTAATTTTATTGAAAACAGCAGGTTTTTGTTTAACCTCGCCAACATTGATATAAGCCGTTCCGGAGACGGATTCGGTCTTTCAGCCAGCGGCCAAGTTTTTTTTCAATAAGGGCTTGGCCTAAATTTCGGAGCGCGAACGAAATTTAGCAGCCAAACCTTACCCGCCTAAATTTTCAGCTCACCTTCAACATTAAACTATGTCAATATTAAAAATCATCAATTCAACAATTTACCAAGATTAATCAAATAAAACCGCCGAAAACTTAGGCGGGACAACATTAGCATGTCCAGACGTTTTAAAAAATTTTTTACTCCGGAAATATTTTTTTTAATCAGCGCTTTTTTAATGCTGGCCGCGCTTGTTATTGGGGTGTTTTTCGCCTTGAAATTTTTAGCCAATAATATTAATCTTGCATTGTCGCGACCCGAGACTAACGGCGAAAACACGGCAGCTGATTTTGACTTTGAAGGTTTTCAGTCGTTAAATTTGATTAAGTAAACTTTTGCACCCAGTTTTTGCTAGGAATATTTTTTATACTGCGTTTTGCCCGGGGATGAGCGCGGCTGCACTCGTATTAAAAATTCGGGCGTATAGCTCAGTGGTAGAGCGCGTCACTGATAATGACGAGGTCCATGGTTCGATCCCATGTACGCCCACTAAATTTACCAGCGTTCTGCTTGCGGAGCGCGTATTTTTATGAGAACCTGTTTTTAGTATTTTGATTTATTAGCTGGAGGTAAAAAATGCCTAATTTTCAGATGAGCGTGAGTCATCAGCTTTCCGAAGAAGAAGTTTTGCGGCGGCTTCACAAACTTTTTCAAAAAGCGCGTATTCATTTATCCGATACCATTTCCGAAATTCAAGAGCATTGGAACGGCAATATTTGCGACTTAAAATTTTCCGTATTCGGTTTTCATATTTCAGGCAGATTAACAGTAAAAGCGCTGGCAATAGATTTTGAAGGCGAACTGCCCTTTTTAGCGCTGTTCTTTAAAGATAAAATTGAAGCGGTGATTCGTTGGCAAGCCGCCATTATTCTTGATTAAAGGGACTTTTAAAAGTCCCTTTTGCTTTGATTTTTTTCTTTATAATGATATAAAATATTAGTAAGTTTGGGCCTATAGTTTAGTGGTAAAACGCCTCATTTGCAATGAGGAGAGCGGCGGTTCGATCCCGCCTAGGTCCATATTGCAAAATTTATGTTCTTAGAACCGTCTGTTATTTATGAAACCGCTGATTTTGTAGCTGTAAACAAGCCAGCCGGTTTGCTGGTGCATCGAATTAAGTTAAAAATGGAGAATGGAGAACGGGGAATGGAGCCGACTTTAGTTGACTGGTTATTAAAAAAATATCCGGAAATTAAAAATGTAGGGGATGACCCGAAAAATCGTCCCGGTATTGTCCATCGTTTGGACAAAGACACTTCCGGTGTTATTTTAATCGCGCGCAATCAGAAGTTTTTTGAATATCTAAAAAATCTTTTTCAAAATCATCAAATCAAAAAAACCTATCTGGCTTTGGTTTACGGCAAGCTTCAGTCAAAAACCGGCGTTATTGAAAAACCTATTGCTTTGAAATCCGGCTCGCTTAAAAGAACCGTTCGTATTAGCGATAAAGTACGAATGGTTAAAGAAGCCGTTACCGAGTATAAAGTTAAAAAATTTTTAAGTATTCAAGGCGAAGTTTTTTCTTT
>JBBUEA010000003.1:0-1737 GCA_038057035.1 Patescibacteria group bacterium
GCGCTTCATAAGCGTATTGGATTATCATTTCAACCAATTTAATAATGCCGATTTCATCGGATTTAAGCCCGAGTTCTTTTTCAACTTCTGATTTAATGGCGATTAAGCTCATGCCAATGTTGTCCCGCCTAAATTTTCGGCGGTTTTATTTGATTAATCTTGGTAAATTGTTGCATTAATGACTTTTAATATTGACATTAATTTAATGTTGAAGGTGAGCTGAAAATTTAGGCGGGCTGCAACATTGAGCACCCTGTTAGATAAATAATGCGACATTATATCTGAATACAGAATTTTATTTGATAATGTTTTATTGATTAATTTCATATTTTTTATCTAACGGGGTAAGCCCAGTGAGATAGCTTCGCATCTCACGGGCTAAAGGTTTGGCAACTAAATTTTCTGCGTCCTACGGACTTGAAAATTTAAAGCAAGCCCTTATTTCCCGTGTTTTTTATCCAGTTCAAAATGCCTGATTATTTTGTTAGCGTAATCCCAGTCAAGGTTTTTAAAAAACGCGTTTAAATAATCTTTGCGGTTAACGCCGTAATCCATAAAATAAGCGTGTTCGTAAACATCCAATACTATCACCGGAATAGCGCCCCAGACTGCTCCAAGGTTATGGCTGTCCGCGCCGTAATTATGCAAACGGTTGTCTTTTAAATCAAAAGCCAGCACTGCCCAGCCGCGAGCGCTGATGGCTGTCGCGACCATATCTTCTTTCCACCCATCCAAAGAATCAAAATCCTTTTCAATCATTTTTACCAATTCGCCTTTTGGCTGGCCGTCGCCGCTTAAATGCCCGAAATAAACTTCATGAAGTTTCATTCCGTTAACGGTGAAAGTTTCCTGCCTTTTCAGCTCGCCTATGTAGCTGTAAACGCCGTTGGCTTCGGATTTGTCGGCAACGTTTATTTTCTCTTGAATTTCGTTGGTTTTTTTAACATATCCCTGGTAAAGCTTAAAATGTTCTTGAATCATTTTTAAGCTTAAGCCCGGGCGGTCTTCTTTTATATTTAATTCTTCCGGAATAAATTCTTTTTTCATTTAATTAACACAAGATGTCTATTGAGCAACGACCTTTTTAGTATATTTTAAGATAATTTCCTGTTTGTCTTTTAAAACTAAACCTTCCTGGAGTTCGGCGCTGATAGGCAAACTATCCGCTGTCATTTCTAAATCATATCCTTCCCGCTGGATTGTTTTGCCCCAGACTTTGAAAAAATCTCCCAAAGTGTAGTCGCGACGGTCCTGGGCTTCAACGTGAATTTGGCCGGTTATATCATGGGTATGAATTGCCCTATGACAGCCGGCTAGGCCTATATCAGCCGGAATTGTTTCAGACGCATTATCAACTATTATAGTTAATTGCTGATGGGTATGCTGGACCAAAGACGCATTCGGCGCTAAGCAAGGAACATCGGAACCGAATCCTGACGTTCCGCCACTCCCCTTTTTAAAGCGCGGATAAACGAATAAACCGGCTAAAACCACAATGCCTAAAATAACATAAACATAGATTTTTTTATTGTTTTGCATTTTATTATTATATCAAAAGCGAAGCTTTATTGCTAAGCTATTTCCCTTTTATATTGAATGACATCGCAAGTCATTCAATTAAGGACTTGCGATGTCATTCAATAATAGTTAAAGTCGCGGTTTTTTAGCACCCGGGTTGAAAAATTACAAAAATTGATTAAATTTAAGAGGACGATAAGGTATTAATTTTGCGGGGTC
>JBBUEA010000004.1:0-3693 GCA_038057035.1 Patescibacteria group bacterium
GTTCCGGCCTCGGTCCCACGAAAGAAAGTTCGCCTTTTAAAATATTGTAAAGCTGGGGGATTTCATCAAGGTGGGTTTTGCGCAAAAAATTTCCCAACGGCGTGATCCGTTCGTCGTTTTCTCCGGAAGACCATTGAGGCCCTTTGGCTTCGGCGTCCAATAGCATAGTCCTTAATTTATAAATAAAAAATTCTTTTTCGTTTTTACCCATCCGTTTTTGTTTGTAAAAAAGCGGAAAACCGGAAATTAGCGCCATCATCGGCAATAAAAACGCGAATACAGGCAATATAATAACAAGAGCTGCAGCCGCAATAGCTAAGTCTTCAATTCTTTTAAAAATATCAATGAATTTTTGCCCGCTTTCAACTTTTTCCATTATCCAGTTTTCTTCTATTTCGGCTAGCGGAATTTTTTGCAAAGCTGATTCGTAAAGACCGCGGAGATTGATTACGGCAATTCCCGCGGTTGCCAGCTGATAAATCAGCTTTGAATTTTTAGCGCTGCTTTTTCCGTCTTTAGCGGAAAATCCGGCGGGCAGGATTATGGCGTCAATTTCTTTTTCTTTAATTATTTTTTTCAACTGTTCGGGGTTTTTGTCAGCCGGTTCTTCTTTGAGCCATAGCGTTATTTGATAGCCAAGCTGGGGAATTTTCCCCAGAGCCTCCGCCAGTTCTTTTGTTGTTTTGTCCGCGCCAACCAGCATTAATTTTGTTTGGAATCCTTTTGAAATAAAAAGTTGATTCAGCAATTTTCTTGCCCAGTAATCAATCAGCCCGAAAATAATAATTAAAATAAAAAGGTTTGTTTTGGGGGTGATGCCGAAATACGGGATTAGATAGAAAAAAACAGCGGCAAGAAACGCGCTGGTAAATAAACCGGTATAAAAAAAACTTTTAAATTCGTTTGCGGTTTTGAATTTTTTCGGGTCATACAGGCCGTTTATATAAAAAATCAGGAGCCAAAGCGCGAAAACAATGGAAAAAGGCCGCAAGTGTAAAATCCATTGTTCCACGAGTTTGGGCCAGCCATAACGGAGAACCAGCGTCAAAAATAAAGAAAAATAAAGAGCCGCGATATCGCTTAAAAATAGTATTATTGCCCTTGCTTTTGACCTGTTAAGCATTTTAGTATATTATTAACGAATAATTGTTGGATGACAAATAAGGCTACGAATTACGAATTTGTATATTTGTGCTTAATTAGTAATTAGTAGAGATTTTATGGAAGAACAAACACAGCAACAACAAAAAGATTATTTTCTGCCGGCCAGCATTTTAATTGCTGGAATTTTAATCGCCGGTTCGGTTATTTACAGCACCGGCCTTAAAAATACTCCGGCCCAGCCTTTTGAGGCGAATCTTGGCATTATCGCCACGTCTCCGCAAATAGGCGATGATGTTATTTTAGGAAGCAAAGACGCTCCAATCACTATTGTAGAATTCGGCGATTATCAATGTCCTTTTTGCGCCCGTTTTTTTTCCGAAGCCGAACCGCAGATTAGAAAGGAATATATAGAAACCGGCAAAGCTAAAATGGTCTACAAGGATTTCGCTTTTTTGGGGCCGGAATCGCAGGCCGCGGCTCAAGCCGCCGAGTGCGCCAAAGACCAAAATAGTTATTGGCTTTATCATGACTTTTTATACCGCGAAGAAATCGCCGATAATCAGGAAAACAACGGCAATCTTACTTCGGCCAGGCTTAAAGAAATGGCGCTTGAAATCGGACTTAACCAGGAACAATTCAATTCCTGTTTTGATTCAAAAAAATATGAGGCTGAAGTTAGCGATGATTATACCGAAGCGCAGGGTCTTGACGTAAGAGCCACGCCGACCATTTTTATCAATGACCAGAAATTTGAGGGCTCTTTGCCTTTTAGCGTTTTTAAGGAGGTTATTGACAAAATTTTAGAGCAGAAATAAGATTAGACCTGTTTCATTTTACGGAAACGTTAAAAAGGGCGAAAAATAATTACTTAATAAAAAAATGGCTTTTAACAACGACGAGCGCGGCGGTTTTCAACGTCCAATGTTCACCGGCGATTGGGAATGCGCTCAATGCCACGCCAAGATTGACAAGCTTCCTTTTCAGCCCGACCCGGCGCGTTTAAACCAGTTGAGGTGCCGCGATTGCTACGGCAGTCAGCGCAGGTCTTCCGGGGGCGGCGGCAACAGGTTTTCCGGACCGTCATCGGCTGAATAATATAAATCTTGAGTTTTACAAAACCCGCTTTATTTTATACGGCGGGTTTTGTGTTATAATTACTTGCATGTCTAAAAAAAATAACTGGATTCAATTGATTTTAGCCGTTTGGGTTTTTGTTTCTCCGTGGGCTCTTGGTTTTTACGAGATTAATTTGGCTTTATGGAGCAATTTAATAGCCGGCATCGCCATCGTTGTTTTAAATTTATGGTTGATTTACGGAGAAGAATAAGGGCTTTCTCTAACCGAGCACTCAATGAGTTGAGTGCTCGGTTAGTTAGAAAACCTTACCCCGTTAGATAAAAAAATATGAAATCTATTAATAAAACATTATCAAATAAAATTTTGTGTTCAGATATAATGTCGCATTATTTATCTAACGGGGTGCTCAATGTTGCGGCTAAATTTATTTCGCCTCACATTGAGTTCGGCTTATAAATTTAGACAACATTGGCATGATTAAAATCTACACCACTCCATCTTGCGTTTATTGCAAAATGGCAAAAGAGTTTTTTAAAACAAATGGCGTACAGTATGAAGAATATGACGTTGCCGCTGACGAAAAAGCCAGAAATGAAATGATTGAAAAATCGCGCCAGCTTGGCGTGCCGGTTATTGAAATCAATAATGAAGTTTTTGTCGGTTTTGACAAAGATGCTTTGGTAAAAGCTTTGGGGATTAAAAAATAAATGTACGATATTATAATAATTGGCGGAGGGCCCGCCGGCGTTGCCGCCGGAATTTATACCGCCAGGAAAAAACTAAAAACGCTTTTGATGACTGAAGAATTCGGCGGCCAGTCAATTGTGTCCGATGATATCCAGAACTGGATAGGCGATGCCCATATTTCAGGGTTTGACCTTGCCAAAAAACTTGAAGCGCATCTCCGTTCTTATTCCGAAGATGTTGACATTAAAATTCCGGAAAAAGCAGTTGAGGTTAAAAGGATTGACAATAATTCGCTTTCCGCGGGATTTGAAGTAAAAACCGATAAAAATAATGTTTATCAGGCTCGAGCTGTTATCTTGGCTAGCGGAGCGCGGCGCCGCAAGCTCAATATTCCCGGTGAAGACCGTTTGAACGGCAAGGGAGTTTCTTATTGCTCAACCTGCGACGCGCCGCTTTTTAAAGATAAAACGGTGGCTGTTGTCGGCGGAGGCAATGCCGGCTTGGAAGCGGCGATTGACCTTTTCCCTTACGCGACCAAAATTTATGTTTTGGAATTCGGCGAAGCCTTTAAAGGCGACCCAATAAGCCAGGAAGAAGTAAAGAAAAATCCCAAAACGGAAATTATCTTTTACGCCGATGCTAAAGAAGTTATGGGAGATAATTTTGTAAGCGGGCTTAAATACGTTCATCGTAAAACCGGCGAGGAAAAAATTTTGGATGTTAACGGCGTTTTCGTTGAAATCGGTTCAGTTCCCAATTCGGAAATGGTAAAAGGTTTGGTTGCGCTGGATAAATACGGCCAGGTTATAATTGATTCCAAGCACA
>JBBUEA010000004.1:3793-6095 GCA_038057035.1 Patescibacteria group bacterium
AAAGGTTTGGTTGCGCTGGATAAATACGGCCAGGTTATAATTGATTCCAAGCACAGTACCACTTCGGAGCCGGGAATATTCGCGGCCGGAGACGTTAGCGACGACCCGTACAAGCAGAATAATATATCGGTAGGCGACGCCGTTAAGGCGGCTTTAGCGGCTTATAATTATCTTTTGAAGAATAAGTGATTGTTATACTTTATAATATCCGCAGTCTTTACAATGTCGGTTCTGTTTTTCGCACCGCGGACGCGGTTGGCGTTGAAAAAATTTATCTTTGCGGAATAACTTCGTCGCCGCTTGACCGTTTCGGAAAATTAAGGCCGCAGTTAGCCAAGGTTTCTTTAGGGGCTGAAAAATCAGTTAAATGGGAAAAGGTAAAAGCGACAAGCGCGCTTATAAATAAATTGAAAGAAGAAGGCTATAAAATTTTCGCGGTTGAACAGGCTGAAAATTCAATTCCTTATTATAAAACTAATTTATTGACGTCCGACGTCAATAAATTAGTTTTGGTGATGGGAAATGAAGTAAGAGGATTGCCTCCCGCAATTTTGAAAAAAGCCGACAAGGTTTTAGAAATCCCGATGAAAGGCCGCAAAGAATCTTTGAATGTAAGCGTGGCTTTTGCCGTCATTGCTTATTTTTTAAGGTTTGGAAGAAAATGAATTTCGCTAATAATAAAAATAGTAAACGTTTTATTCAATTATTTATTATGTTTCTGCCGATTTTATTATTTGCTGTTTTAATTTACAATTTTGGTTTCAGAAATAGGGCTTTTGAAAAAGTAATTATTAACGGAACGGAATTTGCCGTTGAAACGGCAGATACTTTTATTAAGCGCGCCAATGGCTTATCCGGCCGCGAGGAATTAAAACCAAACCAGGGAATGCTTTTTATTTTTGGACGTTCGGGAATTCACGGCTTTTGGATGAAGGATATGAAATTTTCCATAGATATTATTTGGATTAAGAGCGGCAAAATAATAGGTTTTGAAAAAAATATGCCGCCAGCCAAATCAAATGGCGAACTGCCTGTTTATTATCCGCCATCGGAAGTTGATTCGGTTTTGGAAGTGATTGCCGGAACGGTTGATAAATTTAAATTTATGGCCGGAGACGGGGTTGAAGTGTTATAATTTTATTATGTCTAAAATAGCAATTAACGGTTTTGGCAGAATAGGCCGGCTTTTTTTTCGGCAGGTTTTCGGCCGCCAAGATTTGGAGATTGTTGCTATCAATGATTTGGGCGATGTTGAAAATCTCGCCTATCTATTAAAATACGATACTGTTTACGGCCGGTTTAACAAAGATATAAAAGTTGAGAATGGCAATCTTGTTGTTTCCGCCCAAGGCGGATCCGCCTCTGGCGGAGAAGGAAAAATAATAAAATTTATCCAGGAAAAAGACCCGGCTAATTTGCCCTGGAAAGATTTGGGAATAGATATTGTGATTGAATCAACGGGCTTTTTTGAATCTTACGAGAAAGCCAAGGTTCATATCGGCGCCGGCGCCAAGCGCGTTGTTATCACCGCTCCGGCAAAAGACCCGGACGGTGTTGAAGGCAAAACAGTTTTAATCGGAGTGAACGAGGCCGAGGCCAAGGGTGTTGTTCTTACTTCCAACGGTTCCTGCACCACTAACGCCGCGTCTCCGGTGATTCAGATAATGTCCGAGAACCCCGGCATCCAAAAAGCGGTTTTAAACACGGTGCACGGCTATACCGCGACCCAGAATTTAGTTGACGGTCCCACTAAAGGCAAAGATTTCCGGCGCGGCCGGACAGCGGGTCAAAATATCGTTCCTTCAACAACCGGCGCCGCAATCGCGGTTACCAGGGTTATTAAAGAATTGGAAGGGAAATTTGACGGCGTGGCTTTAAGGGTGCCGGTGGTTTCCGGTTCGGTAGCTGATATCACTTTTTTGGCCAAACGGAAAACTTCCGAAGCGGAAATAAACGGAATTTTTAAGCAAGCGGCGGTTTCTCCGAGGTGGAAAGGAATTTTAGCCGTTACCGAAGACCAGATTGTTTCTTCGGATATTATCGGCGAACCTTACGGAGCGATTGTTGATTTGAAATTCACCAAAGTTGTTGACGGCGATTTGGTAAAAATTTTGTCTTGGTACGACAACGAAGCCGGTTATGTTTCTACTTTGATGAAGCATGTTTTGAATATCTCAAGTTTTATTTAGTTTTATGGAAAACCAATTAAAACTTGACCCCATAGCAAAGCTTTTTAAAGAGGCTTTTTGGATTTATATCAATCGGTTTTGGATATTTACCGGCATTATTTTGGGGCCGATTT
>JBBUEA010000005.1:0-3826 GCA_038057035.1 Patescibacteria group bacterium
TTCATGGGTGAGGTCAGGCCTCACCGAGTGCAATATGTATCTGGCCTTATGCAACTAACCAGCTTGAAATCCGGATAATTTTGTAATTAAATAAAGGAATGATTATTTCCTGGTACGGCGAGGGTTGTTTTAAAATTCAAGCCGGTGATTTAGCGATTTTAATTGACCCATTCAATGCCGCCGTCAGCTTACAGCCGGCCCGCGGTAAATTTGATATCGTCCTAAAAACTCTAAGCTCTTGGCCGATCCAGGCGGAAAACAATTCCGAAACCAAAGAAACCGTAAATGTTTTCGGCCCGGGCAAATATGAAATAAAAAACGCGGCTATTGAAGGCTGGCCGCTTGAAAAAGAATCATCGGAAAAATTCCTGAAAACTGTTTACATTATGGAAATTGACGAAGTAAAATTCGGATTGCTTGGCCATATTGCCAAAGAACTTGAACCCAAACTGGAAGAATTTTTCAAAAATCTTGATATTTTATTCATTCCGGTGGGGGGCAAACCTTTTATTGACGCGCAAACAGCTTCAAAGCTGTGCCGCAGGCTTTCACCTAAAATTATTATTCCGGCTTTTTTCAAAATTTCCGGCTTAAAACGGCAGGCGGAAACGCCCGCGACATTTTATAAAGAGCTTGGGCAAAAAGAAGAAAAGCCCGAAGAAAAATTCAGCTTTCGAAAAAAAGAGCTTGCCGGACTGAAAATGAAAATAGTTAAACTAAAGGCTTGATAGTCCATCGCGCTAATTTACGAATAATATACGAATATACGAATTCGTATATTCGTAAAAATTCGTAAATTCGAGCAATAAATAATCATAATATGCTTTTACCTTTTATTAAAAAAATCCAAAATTCCGACCAGCAAACAAAAAAGTTCTGGCTTATAATTATGACCGGCGCCGCGATGACCGCAGTCATTTTGGTATGGCTGACGATTTTACAAATTCCGGCAGCTGAAAAAGATAACGCCCAAAAACAGCCGGGGCCGTCGCATTTCGCAATATTCATAAAAGGCCTGGGAATTGTAGGCTCGGAAATTTACGGCAAGCTTCTGCCCTTTTTAATTCCCGGGCGCTCATTAAATATTGAACCATGACGGAAAAACAGCAAAATATTGAAAAAATTCAGCCCGCTGACATAGCTGAAGAACTCCAGGAATCTTACCTGGATTACGCGATGTCGGTCATTGTTTCGCGCGCTTTGCCTGACGCGCGCGACGGCTTAAAGCCGGTTCAGCGACGCATACTTTACACGATGTGGGAAAACGGATTAAGGCCCGGTAGTAAGTTCAGAAAATCAGCCGCGGTTGTCGGCGAAGTTTTGAAAAGTCTTCATCCTCACGGCGATATTTCAGTTTATGACGCTTTGGTCAGAATGACACAAGATTTTTCTTTGCGTTATCCGCTGATTGAAGGCCAAGGGAATTTCGGCTGTTTTACCAAAGACACTAAAATAAAACTTACCAATGGCAAAAATTTAAGTTTTGAAGAATTAATCAAAGAACATAAAAAGGGCATAAAAAATTACACCTACACGGTAAATTTATCAGGCTTAATTGAGATAGCTCAAATCAAACATCCAAGATTAACCAAAAAAAACGCCGAAATTATAAAAGTATCGTTAGATAACGGCGCTGAAATTAAATGCACGCCGAATCATTTATTTATGCTTAGAAACGGCGTTTATAAAGAAGCTAAAGACCTCAAACCGAATGATTCTTTAATGCCTATTTATCAGCGGTTATCAACTAAAACCGACCGCCTGAACAGAGAAGGATATGCCCTTATTTATCAAAATAAAAAGAAAGAGTGGGTTGTCTTAGAAAAATATAAAAATTTAAATCAAGAACTATACGAACAAGAACGAAATAAAATTTATAATTACGGGAAAGCCACTTCTTGGAAGACGGGAATAAAAAAATACTATAAAGAAGATGAAAAAATCCTGCTTCAAAATATTATTCAAAATCACAAAGTTAAAAAAATAGAATTCCACAGTCTAAAAGAGGATGTTTATGACCTTACAATAGACGGAACTCATAATTTTGCCTTAGCGGCGGGAATTTTTGTTCATAATTCCGTTGACGGCGACTCCGCGGCCGCTTACCGCTACACCGAAGCGCGGCTCGCGAAAATAAGCGAAGAGCTGTTAACGGACATTGAGAAAGAAACCGTTAACTGGGCTCCCAACTACGACGCCTCAACCGAAGAACCGAAAGTCCTGCCGGCCAAGCTTCCCAACCTTCTGCTAAACGGCTCAATGGGCATAGCGGTCGGAATGGCAACCAACATCCCGCCGCACAACCTCGGCGAAGTCGCGGACGCGATTATTTTTTTGGCGGAACATCCCGACAGCCATCCAAAAGATTTAACCCAATTCGTCAAAGGTCCGGATTTTCCGACTGGCGGCATTATTTACGATAAAAAATCAATTGAAGAAGCATATGTTTCCGGCCGGGGAGCCATTACCACACGGGCAGTCGCGGAAATTGAAGAAAGAAAAAACGGCCAGTTTGATATCATCATCACTGAAATCCCATACCAAGTTAACAAAGCTGAATTAATTACCCGCATCGCCGAGCTGGTGCAGGAAAAAAAGATTGAAGGCATACGGGACCTCCGCGACGAATCGGACAGGGAAGGCATGCGAATAGTGGTTGAACTGAAAAACGACGCGCCGCCGCAAAAAATTCTGAACCAGCTGTACCAATATACCGACCTGCAAAAAGATTTTTACCTGAATATGCTGGCTTTGGCCGAAGGCATCAGGCCGCAAGTAATGTCTTTAAAAGACGTTCTGGAAGCCTATCTTGAACACAGAAAAACAGTCATTCGCCGCCGAACAGAATACGACCTAAAAAAAGCCGAGGAGCGGGCGCATATTCTGGAAGGCTTGGTAAAAGCCTTAAACGTCATAGATAAAATAATCGCGGCCATCAAGGCGTCCGCCAATAAAGAAGAAGCTCATAAAAATCTGGTTAAAAAATTCAAGTTAAGCGATTTGCAGACGACGGCAATCCTGGAAATGAAACTGCAAAATCTGGCCGCTCTTGAACGAAAACAATTGGAAGCCGAGCTTAAAGAAAAAATAAAGCTAATAGAAGAATTGCGCCTGATTCTTAAAAACCCGAAAAAAATCCTTGATATCCTGAAAAAAGAAGTCGTTGAGCTTAAAGAAAAACACGCCGATGAACGGCGCACCAAAGTCATTCCCTCAAGCCTGAAAGAATTTCGGGAAGAAGACCTGACTCCGAAAGAAGAAACCTTAATAACCTTAAGCCAGTCCAATTACATTAAACGGCTTAAGCCGGAAACTTTTAAAGTCCAGCGCCGCGGCGGCAAGGGCTTAATAGGCGTTGAACTGAAAGAAGAAGACTTCGTCAAGCATTTTATGTCAGCCAATACTCACGACAATATTTTGTTTTTCACCGACCAGGGACGAGCTTTCCAAACTAAAGTTTATGAAATTCCCCAAGCCACCAGGACTTCAAAAGGCAAAATAATACACAACTTTCTTGACATTCCGGCGGCTGAAACCATAAGCGCCATAATCGCTTATCCGAATGACGCGGCTGAAAACCGATTTTTAATGATGCTGACCAAAAACGGCTTAATCAAAAAGGTTGAGTTGTCGGCTTTTGCCAAAGTAAGGCGAACCGGCATTACGGCGATTAAATTAAAAAAAGGCGACGCGTTGAAATCAGCCAAGCTTACTTCTAAAAATGAAGAAGCGATCATTACCAGCGCCAAGGGCCAGGCAATTCGTTTTAAGGAATCGGATATCCGGCCGCAAGGCAGAAACGCGGCCGGAGTGCGCGGCATACGGC
>JBBUEA010000006.1:0-2490 GCA_038057035.1 Patescibacteria group bacterium
CTTCCTGGGGCTTTATTTCTTCTTTAGTAACTGTCGGAAAAGGCCCTTGTCTTGCTTTTTCCGCTTCTGACAATATTGTTTCGCCCGCCGCGTCTAACCTCCGGTCTGGTTCACCTATTCCGCCGCTTCCGCCACCCAGTTTCTCTTTTCTTGAATAAAATCCGTAAGCTATTATTAAAGCTAATATTACACCCGCCGCCGACCCGATTATCAATAACTTTTTATTAGAATTTTCCATACTTTAAGTATAGCAAATTGTATAATGCCAATCTGAATGACATCGCAAGTCATTCATCTGAACGACTTGCGATGTCATTCAGATTATGTAAAATTAAACAATGCCGGAAATTTTTCACACATTAAATAGGGGTGTAGATAAAAGGCGGATTTTTATGGATAATCAGGATTTTCTACGTTTTATTCACGATCTTTTTGAATTTAACGATGAAAATTGGGTTAATAATGTTTATCGGCATTTCCACAACAAATCAAAAAGCCGCCTAAATTATAAAGACAGGAGAGAGCCGAGAAAATTACTGGTTGATATTCTTGCTTTTTGCCTTATGCCAAATCATTATCATCTGCTTCTTTCTCCTAGAATTGAAAATGGGATTTCTAAATTCATGAAAAAAATGAATATGGGTTACGCAAAATATTTTAATGAAAAATATCAAAGAAAAGGAGCATTATTTGAAGGACGATATAAATCAATCGCCATAAAAAACGAAACTCATTTCATACATCTGCCTTTTTATATCCATTTAAACCCGCTTGATTTGATATCACCGGAATGGCGTAAACGCGAATTAACTAATTATAAAAAAGCGATTGAGTTTTTAGAATCTTACCGTTGGAGCAGTCATCTTGACTATCTCGGCAAAAAGAATTTCCCATCGGTTACGAAACGAGATTTCTTGTTAAAATTTTTCGGAAATGAAAATGAATATAAAAAATCAATTTATAATTGGTTGAAAGAATTAGATTTAAAAAACGAAGATTCTAAAAAAATTTTTTTAGAATAGACAAGGCTCTAATATATAAATTGAAATAATGAATGACATCGCAAGTCATTCAAATTGAATGACTTGCGATGTCATTCATTTAAATAAGCCTGGAGGGCGGATTTGGCGGCGCTGGTTTCCGCTTCCTGTTTGGAAGCGCCTAAACCTTCGGCAATCAGCTTATCGCCGAAATAAACGCCGACTTTAAAAATTTTTTGATGGTCGGGCCCGGATTCCTGCAAAACGCGGTAAACCGGAGTTATTTTTAATTTTTCCTGCACAATTTCCTGAAGCTGGCTTTTAGGGTCTTTGTAAAGCTCTTGCTCCAAAACCGTTTCAAGATGAATGAGAACGAATTTTTTAATGAAATCGGACGAGGCTTCATACCCTTGGTCAAGATAAATCGCGCCTATTAAAGCTTCCAGCGCGTTCGCCAGAATCACTTCTCTTGCCTTGCCGCCGTCTTTGGCTTCGCCCCGCGAAAGCAAAATTGATTTTGCCAAATCTATTTCCCGCGCCACTCTGGCCAGCATCTGATAATTCACCAAAGCCGCGCGCAAACTGGTAAGCCAGCCCTCCGGCTCCTTCGGATATTCGGCGTAAAGACACTCGGTCACCGCCAGCTCCAAAACCGCGTCCCCTAAAAATTCCATACGCTCGTTATGAGGATAAGGCCATTTAGGATTTTCGTTTAAATAAGAACGATGAGTAAGCGCTTCCTGCAAGAAAGCGCTGTTTTTAAAATTGATGCCGATTAAAGATTCAAGATTGCTTTGAGGCATTTTTTATTTTTCTGATTTTGAAATAGGCTCGGGGTTTTCCCTTTCCGTCTTTCTTTCAATCGGCTTTTCTTTTTCGGCCCCTCGGTTTGGCTCGGGACTTTCAGCAAAACCCATTTCTTTGTAAATCGTGCCTAAAACGCCGTTAATGAATTTGCCGGAATTGGGACCGCCGTAATTCTTGGCGATTTCAATAGCTTCATTGATGGCGACTTTTGACGGGACTTCATTTTTATCCGCGTAAATAAGCTCAAAAAGACCAAGCCGCAAAATGTTCCTGTCAATAATAGCGATTTGGCTGATAGGCCATTCCGGAGCGGCTTTGGAAATTATATTGTCCAAATCAGACAAGTGTTCAACCACGCCTTTAATCAAACGCCAGACAAAATCCGGCTCGTCAATGCCCGGGCCGAATTCTTTAATATTGCGGTCAACAATAGCAGTCAAATCGGCTTTTTTATTATAAAAATCCCACTCGTAAAAAGACTGGATAACAATGGTTCTGACTAAATGCCTGGTCGCCATATTCGCTTCGCTAAAATTTAAAACTTAAAATGCGGAAGTCAGGATAAAAGTATTGCTTTAAATACTTTTCTTCCTGCTATTGTAATTGCCGCAATTCAGACAAGTTTTATGCGGTATCACCGGGCCGCCGCAATTTTTGCAAACCAAAAGCTTGCGCTTTTTCAAAGCTTGCTGGGAACGCCTTC
>JBBUEA010000007.1:0-1790 GCA_038057035.1 Patescibacteria group bacterium
AAGGATGTTTTTTACGCCGGCAAGGGCTGCGCTACCTGCACCAATACCGGCTATCTTGGCAGAATCGGCATTCACGAAGTTATAGAAATGACTGAAGCTGTGCGTGAAGCCGTTATGGCGCGATTAAACGCCAGCGAAATAAAAAAAATCGCCAGAAACGAAGGAATGACAACAATGTTTGAAGACGGCTTTCAAAAAGTCCTGAAAGGTGTCACCACGATAGATGAACTTTTAAGAGTGATGCACGAATAAAAATCGCGCTAATTTACGAATAAAGTACAAATATACGAATTCGTATATTCGTAAAAATTCGTAAATTCGAGTGATAATTTTATGGAAATAAAAAAGGCGGCGCGATAAAAATCATCAAAAATTAATCTATAATTAGCATGCCTGAAGAAAAAAAATCTAATAATCATTCAATCGGAATTAAATTTCGCAAAATTTTCCTGCGTATTCCGCTTGCGGAGAAAATTCTTTTTACCAAACATCTTTCAATGATGATTCAAGCCGGAATGCCTGAAATTGACAGTTTAAGACTTATCAGGCGACAGGCCAGATCACGCTCCTTTATTTTTATTCTTGATAAGGTGTTAAAGGATTTGGAAAACGGCCAGTTTCTTTCAGTAAGCCTTTCCCAATTTATCCATATTTTCGGCGACCTTTTCATAAATATCATAAAAATAGGGGAAGCTAGCGGCACTTTAGCGGAAAACCTGAATTATCTTTCAACTGAACTTAAAAAGAGCCAGCAGCTTAGGCAAAAAATCCGCTCCGCCATCATTTATCCGATTGTTATTTTAGTGGCGACTGTCGGCGTTACCGGAGCATTGGTTTTTTTCGTATTGCCGAAAATAATGCCGATTTTCGCGAGTCTTAACGTAAAACTGCCGCTTACCACCAGAATTTTAATCGGTTTCTCAAACGCGCTTTATAATTACTGGCATTGGATTCTTTTAGGGCTTGCGGTTTTAGCAATTATTTTTATATTGCTGTTAAAAATAAGAATGATACGTTTTGGCATTCACCGGATTTTGATTTTCATTCCAATAATCGGCAGTATCTCCAAAAGCGCCAATATGGCCAATTTCAGCCGCACTTTGGGGCTCTTGCTTAAAAGCGGCGTTACGATAGTTGAAGCCTTAAATATAGCGGCCGACAGTTTGCCTAATCTTGTTTACAAGCGGGAAATTCATAATACCGCCCAGAGGGTTAAAAGCGGGGAATCAATAAATAAATATCTTAGCGAACAAGAGCAATTTTTTCCTCCGACAATCAGCCGGATGATTGAGGTCGGAGAAACTACCGGCAACTTGGACAATAATCTTTTATATCTTGCGGAATTTTACGAGAACGAAGTCGATGAAACGACAAAAAATCTTTCCAGCATACTTGAGCCTCTTATGCTTTTAGTTATGGGCGGGATAGTCGGCTTTGTCGCTGTTTCCATAATTACTCCGATTTATGAAGTTACCCAAGGACTTAAAGCTAATTAATAAGGGTTTCACGTTAATAGAGCTTTTAGTAGTTATAGGAATAACGGGCATATTGCTTGGTTTAAGCCTGTTTGTCGGAAATGATTTTTACCGGGTTTACTCTTTAACTTCCGAAAGGGATAATTTAATTTCTTACATAAGAAAAGCCCGTTCCCGGGCGCTTTCCAATTATAATCAGTCGGCGCACGGATTCGCGATAAACGGTTCTCAATACACGATTTTTCAGGGTTCATCTTTCACCAGCCGTTCTTCAACTTGGGACCAAACTTTTAATCAATCACCCGGCTTAACCTT
>JBBUEA010000008.1:0-2456 GCA_038057035.1 Patescibacteria group bacterium
TTTCATCAGCCAAGGCCGTAAATAGATTAAACCCAAAACAGCGGCGAAGGACAGCTGAAATCCCCAATCAAAAATTATTACCCGCGGATTCGCCAGCGTCATTAATAAAGCCGCGGCGACAATCGCGTTGCGGGTATTGTAAAGCCTGTCGCTTCTTTCCGCCAGCAAAATCAAACCAGCCATAATAGCGGCCCGCGCCACCGACGACGCGGCGCCGGTCATCACAACAAAAGCGGCAATGGCAAGAACAATGGGAATAAAAAGAAAACGGCGCGAAAAAAACCTGCCTAAAAAACCGTTAAGAGCCAAAATAATAATAGCGATGTTATAACCGGAAAGCGCCACCAAATGAGCGGTGCCGCTTTTATTTAAATCATCGCGGAATTCTTTAGAAAATTTTTGCCGCTCCCCCAAAATCAAGCCGTTTAAAAACGCGGCTTTTTGGGAATCAAGGACTTTTTCAATATTAACCTCAACGGCTGATTTAAAATTTTGAAGTCCGGCTGAAATACCGCTAAAAAAAGCATTGCTGAAAAATTCAGTAAAATCTTGTTCATATTTTAAATATAAATTGCCGTAAAAAATTCCGGTAAAAATAAATGATAGAATAATAAAATAACGCCAAGAAATATTGAGTTTTTGCAAAACTAACAAAAAAATCAATATAGACACGGCTAAAATAGCCGATAGCAAAGCCACAGTTGACGTTAAAAAAGATGCCAAAACAGCGCCAGCCATAAAAGCAATCGCTGACCAGAAAAACAAAACATCAGGCGCCATGCGCCTGATGTTAAACTTTAAAATCTATTTTGGCAATTATTAAACCTATTTTATAACGCCCCCGCCCAGCATCTCTCCTTGCCTGGAATAAAACACAGCTGACTGGCCCGAAGCCACGAATTTTTGCGGTTTATCAAAAACCAATCCGGCTCTTTGCTTTGACACTAATTTTAAAACAGCAGACGTCAACGGCTGGCGATAGCGAACTCTTGCCAAAACTTTAATTTTATTTTCTGCTATTCTAATGTTCTTAAGAACATTAGAATAGAACGGGTAGATTAAATTCGTTTCGGCCAGCTGAATTTCTTTTTTGAAAAGCGCCGGATTATCTTCGCCTTCGGCAATAACAAGAGTATTGGTTTTTACATTTTTTTCAGCCACATAAAGAGGTTGCGTTTCTTTTAGACCGCTGGCTGAACGCCGTCCGCTCAAAGCCAAACCATGCCTTTGCCCGATGGTATAAAAATAACTGCCCGAATGCTCGCCTATTTTTTCTCCTTGCGCGTTTAAAACAACGCCGCGTTTTTCCGGAATGTATCGCGTTAAAAAATCGCCGAGTTTCACTTTGCCTAAAAAACAAATGCCTTGGGAATCTTTTTTTGCCGCTGTCGCTAAACCGGCCTTGCCAGCGATTACCCGAACTTCAGATTTTAAATAATCCCCAATCGGAAAAAGGCAGCGCTTTAACTGCTCTTGAGTTAAAGTCCAAAGAAAATAAGATTGGTCTTTATTTCTATCTTTTGCCTCAAATAAACAAAAGACGAGTTTCTCGCCGTATTTCGCGCGGAATGTCTCGGAAACGGATTGAGCTTGGTGTCCCGACGCGCGTCGGGACTCAATCCGCCGAGAGTCAAGGCCGCTTTTTGCCGCTGGAGCAAAAAGACGGCCGGTTCCGGTAGAAATACGGCGAGAAGCGAGCCGAACGTAATGTCCAGTCGCCACATAATCAGCTCCCATTGCCAAAGCTTTCTTCAAAAACAAACCGAACTTAATCTCGCGATTGCACATAACATCCGGATTGGGGGTAATGCCTTCGCGATAACCGCTGACCATATAATCAACAACGCGCTTTTTATACTCTTTTTCAAAATCCCATACATAAAAAGGAATTTTCAGCTTTTCCGCAACCCTGCGGGCGTCTTCAGCGTCTTTTTCCGCGCAGCCATCAACATTGAAACACCGCATAAAAACCCCTATAACTTCATAACCCTTTCGTTTCAACAGCAAAGCCGCAACGCTTGAATCAACGCCGCCGGACATCGCTACAAATACTTTTTTTGGCTTATTACCCCTGTTCATAACTGCTATTGATACAAATTATATTCCGGTATTATGATATACTTACATAAAAAATCAAACCTTATTATGTTCCACCCTAAAATTTACACTGTTGAATCAGTCACCAGCGGACATCCGGACAAAGTTTGCGACCAGATATCGGACGCTATTTTAGACGAATGCCTTAAACATGACCCAAAAAGCCGGGTGGCTGTTGAGTCTTTCGGCGGCCATGGTTTTTTGGTTATTGGCGGAGAAATAACATCCAATGCTAAGGTCAATTATAAAAAAATCGCGGAAAATATTTATAAAGAAATAGGCTATCGCGACAAACTTAAAATCGCTGTTAATGTCAGCCGGCAATCCCCCGACATCGCCCAGGGAGTTGACACCGGAGG
>JBBUEA010000009.1:0-1460 GCA_038057035.1 Patescibacteria group bacterium
AAAAAATTCTTAAAAAAGAAATAAGCCGCGGCAGTGTTATCAAAGTTATTTTGGAAAACGGAGAATTGAAATTTTTAAATGTTTAAAGATATAAACAAAGCGATAAAAATTTTAGTGGCTGTTGATTTTTTTTATAACTCGGCGTTTGCTTCTTTCGCGCCGATTTTTGCTATTTTTATAACTTCCAAAATTCAAGGCGGTTCGGCCATTGTTGCCGGTTTCGCGACCGCTATGTTCTGGCTCGCAAAATCTCTTGTTCAACTGCCTATTGCCCGTTTTTTGGACAAAACTGACGGCGAACAAGATGATTTTTGGGCGATGTTTTTCGGATATTTTTTAAGCAGTTTTGTGCCTTTGGCGTATTTGTTTGTAAGCCAACCATGGCATTTGTACGTTTTACAGGCGTTTTTCGGGTTTTTAATGGCTTGGGCCGCTCCGGCTTGGTACGGCATTTTTACCAGGCATGTTGATAAATGGCGCGTAAGTTTTGAATGGAGCATGGAAAGTGTTTTTGCTATCGGGTTGGCTACTGCCGGCGCTACAGCGCTGGGCGGTTATGTAGTTGACCGATTCGGCTTTGATGTTTTGTTTATTGCCAGCGGCTGTATCTCATTATTCGCTTCCGGCATGCTTTTGTTTTTGAAAAAACATTTATCCTCGCGGGTTGTCAGCCAGAAAATTATGCCTGAAAAAAGGCATTACAACAGGCGGCCGTAATTTTGACTTTATAACTTTTGATGATAAAATAAACATATTATGAAAAAGATTATCCAAGTCCACGTTTATAAAAGTGAAAAATATTATATCGCTGAATGTCTTGATTTGCCTGTTGTTACTCAAGGGAAGACTCTTGACGAGTTGGTTTTTAATCTTGAAGAAGCTATCAATCTTCAGTTAGAAGGGGAGAATTTGGCAGATTTAGATTTAGCCGCCGAGCCGTCAATTTTGGCAAATTTGGAGATTAATTCTTCGGTTTATGCCAAAACTTAAAAATCTTTCCGGTCAAGAGGTAATAAAAATTTTTCTTTCTTTCGGTTTTATAGTGGCTGCCCAAAAAGGCAGTCATATTAAATTGGCGCGAATTCTCAACGGAACTAAACAAACATTAACTATTCCCAATCATCCTGAATTAGATAAGGGAACCTTGAAAGCGATTTATCGGCAAGCAGTAAGATATATTTCGGAAGAAAAGATTAAACCGCATTTTTATAGCGAGTAAATTTAATCCCTCACCCTTCAAAGATCGTAGCAATGATTATTCAATGAATAAAATCTCAATCGCCTGTTGGTCGCGCGGCGACAAATCTTTGAAGGGTGAGGGATGAAAAACATTGAAATCGCCAAAATTCTTTATGAAATCGGCGAGTATTTGGAAATGCAGGATGTTGCTTTTAAGCCAAGAGCTTATCAAAAAGCCGCCGGCGCTATTGAAGAATTATCAGAGGACGTCGGGGAAATTT
>JBBUEA010000010.1:0-1594 GCA_038057035.1 Patescibacteria group bacterium
CTGTTAATGTCAGCCGGCAATCCCCCGACATCGCCCAGGGAGTTGACACCGGAGGCGCCGGAGACCAGGGAATAATGTACGGCTACGCCACGGCTGAAACACCGCAGTTCCTGCCGGCCGGAATCGTGCTGGCTCACCAGCTTACAAGCGGTTTGGAAGCTTTGCGAAAAAGCAAAAGCATTCCGTGGCTGAAGCCGGACGGCAAATCCCAAGTAACAATGAACGGCAAAAAAATAAAAACAGTTCTGGTAAGCTGCCAGCACAGCAATAAAATTTCCCAATCGGAAATTAAAAAAACTATTATTAAAAAACTGATTGCTCCGATTATAGGAAAAACCAACGACGTTGAAATCCTTGTCAATCCAACCGGCAAATTCGTTATCGGCGGCTTTGAATCGGATACCGGCCTGACCGGCAGAAAAATAATGGTTGACACTTACGGCGGCTTGATACCGCACGGCGGCGGAGCGTTTTCCGGCAAAGACCCGACTAAAGTTGACCGCTCGGCCGCTTATATGGCTCGTTTTGCGGCCAAAAATCTGGTTGCCAACGGATTTGCCAAAAAATGCCTGGTAACCGTCGCTTATGCCATCGGACGTGCCGAACCGGTTATGATAGAAGCTATAAACGAAAAAAAGAAAAGTTTGAGAAAACTGGTTATCAAAAAATTTGATTTCCGGCCAAAAGCGATTATTGAATATTTAAACCTGCGAACGGCTATTTACAGGCAAACAGCGGCTTACGGCCATTTCTCAAATCCCGCCTTAAGCTGGGAAAAAATTATCAATCTTTAATCATCGCTTAACCGTTTTTCTCAACCCGCTCAACATATTCCCCTGTCTGCGTATTAATCCTTATAATATCGTTTTCGTTTATAAAAAGCGGAACTGCCGCTTTCGCGCCCGATTCAATAACAACCGTTTTAGTCCCGCCTTGCGCTGTATTGCCGCGCGTCGCCGGCGGCGCTTCAACAACTTTATAATCAACCTTAATCGGTAATTCTATATTAATGATTTTATCTTTAAATTTTAAAGCGATAATATCTAAATTGGGTTTCAAATAAAATTCGTTATCGGAAATAATATCGCGATTCAGCTCAAACCTGACATTGGTTTCCGTATCCAAAAACCAAAACTCGCCGCGGTGGCTATAAATGAATTTAGCGGTTGTTTTTTGAACATCCGCTTCCTCAAACTGGTCCGCCGGCTTGTAATTTTTTTCCAACACCTGGCCTGTGCGAAGATTTCTTATTCTTGTTTGCACGCTTGACCCGCCCCTTCCCATATGAAGATGTTTAATTTCCAAAACCACAAAAGGGTCATTATTAATGGCAATAAAACTGCCGTTTTTTAAATCATTCATTCCAATCATGCCAATGTTGTCCCGCCTAAATTTTCAGCGGTTTTATTTGTTATTTGATTAATCTTTATAAATTATTAAATTAACGACTTTTAATATTGACATAGTTTAATGTTAAAGGCGAGCTGAAAATTTAGGCGGGCTGCAACATTGAACACCTTAAGGTTCTTCAACAGGCTTTTCCGTTGATTTTTTTAAAGATTCCTCTATGGCTTTTTTCAGGTCGTCAATGTTT
>JBBUEA010000011.1:0-5619 GCA_038057035.1 Patescibacteria group bacterium
CTCCTAAAGCTGGCGTGTTTGCCAATTTCACCACCTGCCCGTTGGAATTTGACTAAATTATAATTTTATGATATATTTGGAGAAGTGAAATTTGGCAATTTCTCCAATATTTTAACAAAAATTTCGGAGAATACAAACTTTTGAAAAGTTAACTAAGAGCAGTTAAAGAATAAAAATTAATAAAAAAGAAAGGAGAAAAGATGGCGCAGGGATGGACTGAAGTTTTTAAAGAAGTTGGGATAGCTCTTGGATTGGATATCTTAATGAAAGAGTTATCTAAAAAAGGAGCAAGAGAAGGAAGCAGAATAATCGTCAAGAAACTTACTGACGAACATAGGGCTGAAGTGCTCGTTTTTATCGTCAGAGAGCTTGCTCAAGCAGATCAAATAGCGGCCGATAATCTTTTGCGCAGACAGAAGATGCGTCAGTTTTGTGAAGGAAAATATCAGCCTGGAGATGAAGATAAATATGTTACTCTCCTTGCCAAGCTTTATTTAACGCTTGATGGAACAGACGGGTCTGGCAAAGAAAAAGCAGACGGACAAAAAGAAAGAGACAGCAGGTTGCAAATATTCAGATGGCTAGGGGGGATTTCCGATCCAGATTTTGACGCCGCTCTTGAGTTTTTAAATCACGATGTTTTTATCCAATGGTTAAAAAAATCATGGAGCTGGCTCGCGGAAATTTCTAAATATATTTATTCAAATAACAGGAAAAATCTTGGACTTGTCCAAAAAATGGACAAAGAATTAGCTCCAACAGCAAGATCTCTGAGGAATTTCAAACGGGACTTTGTAAAACAAACAGGTTTTGCCTATAAAAAATCACCGAAACCATTTAATTTAAAAAAATGGTTTAGATTATTCAAAAAAGAAAAGGAGTGTATATGAATATATGGAGAATTATCGGAGATTTAGTTGAAATAGCCATTTGTGGCACTGCCGCAGTGGCTCATATTATTGGAGGGCTCGGAGGAGGAACTGCAACAAACAACCTCTCTCCTTCAATAAATGCTTTTCAGACTTATTGGGGAGATCTTAAACGGCTCGCATGGATTGCAGTTTTAGGACCTATCTTGATTTTAATAATAGGGATACTAACTAACTCAACAGCCCTGACAGTAAGCGTAGGAATTATTTGGGGAATTGTTACACTGCTATTATTAATAATAGCTTCCCCATTGGTATTGCTTCTTGAAACTATAAGTGGCGGGGAAAAAGGCAGCGGCAAACGTTATGTTGAATTGATTACATCTGTTATTTTCGCGGAGTCATTGTTTGTTTTTTTTATTTCAATAATTCCTATAGAAAATAACCTTAGCGTTTTGCCATTGATGGTAGTCGCCGCCATTATTGTATTTATCGCTGGTAAGTTTTCATTTATGCGGAAAATTATGGTGATGACTGCGGCGATAGTTCTAGTTTTCCTTGTATTTTCTCTTTTTTATCCGCAGAGCGCTGAATTTAAGAAAAATCAATATTTTGGTCATCAAGCTGATCAAAAATTGCTAGCGGTAATGAAAGGAGAAAAACTAGCGCCGCCGGCTGTCATATCAGGGCAAGAAAACCAAAATCATCAACCCATTCACAGCGAATTGATG
This sequence comes from Patescibacteria group bacterium, assembly GCA_038057035.1. Lineage (GTDB taxonomy): Bacteria > Patescibacteriota > Minisyncoccia > UBA6257 > JACPKE01 > JACPKE01. The sequence goes on from JBBUEA010000011.1 coordinate 1,601, forward strand.
ATTTTAGAGGAACACAGATGGAAGCCTTTCGGGATCAACTCAAATCATTTCAGAGTTGATCCACCTACGGGGAAAACTATCCGTATGAGATTGGAAAACGGACAAGTTTTTCAAAAACGGAATAACAGACTATTCCGTGAATCCGACGGAATAGAAGTTTCTTGTGTGGGGCAGGGAATTGGCCTGAGCGTTGACTTAGCCGCTGGTAAAGGCGAGGGCGATTTTACTGCCATTGTTTCAACATGGCCTCAGGATAGCCTGAGTATGTTTGATCATAAAGAATGCAGGGAGGTGGTGAAATAAAATTCTTTGCTTAAAATTAAAAATCTCCTTAGCAGGATGCTAAGGAGATTTTTTTACCCAGTTAGAAAATTAAAGATAACGTTTGAGGATATAAAAATTTTTTATTTCTTTATAATACGTCTTAATGCCAAATAATATTGTTTTTAATTTTCTAACGGGGTTTACAATTTAAATTTGTAAATCCAATTATGATGGCCGATTGTCATTAAAACAACTTTATTGCCGTTAACAAAACGAAATAATATTTTATAATTTATATCAACGCGGAAACTCCATAAGTCCTTGTTTCTTGGCGCGAGTTTTTCGGTATGCAAGGAAAGATGAAACGGATTTTGTTTGAAAATTTTTTCTTGTTTTTCCGCTTTCTTTTGAATTGATTTCGGCAAATTTTTATACAGGATTTAAAATTCTTCAGTAACAAAAACATCCAGCATAATAATTACCGCAATTCTTTTAACGACTTAATTTTTTTAATCTTTCCTTGACGATATTCTTGTTCGGCTTTTCTTAAACTTTGTAAAAATTCTTGGCCGAAAAAACCTAAATTAGCCGCCAATCTTTCAAATTGTTCGGCATTTATTTCAACAAGTATTTTTTTACGAACCGTTTTTTTGGGCTTAATTAAAACAGCTAAAGAATTCATAATTTTTAGTTTATAGTTTACAAAATTAAACGTCAATTAATCCCCTTGGCATTACGCTAAGGGGATTTTTATAATCTGTGGTTTACCCAAACCCAAAGATTGTTTTCCCAAGAGCTATAATGCCAAAAGCTGATAAGGCTACTACAGAAGCGATTATAGCCCATAAAATATATTTGCTGGCATCTATTACTTTTTGAGGGTCTCCGGCTGAAGTCAAATAAAGATAAGCCGCGTAAATAACAAAAAGAACCGCGATAGCCGCTATAAAACCAGCGGCCCAATTCATAATGTTATTTATTATTGTTGAAATTGCCAAATCTTCTGTTGCAAGTCTAGGAGCTTTAATTCCGCCTGGACTGGTACCTCTAATATCATAAATTACCGCGAATGTTAATAAAGGAAAACTAACAGTTAGCGCGAATATTATTAATATTGCCGAAGTTAATATTGAAAATTTTGAACTTTTAATCATTGTGATAAATGAATTAAATATGAATTTATAAAGCTAGAGAGCGCGCCGCAATTACAAATTTGCGTAAGCTATCTGTCTGTAGTTTATCCAAATCCAAAGATTGTTCTTCCAAGAGCCATTATGCCGGCCGCGCTTAAAGCTATAATTGTCGCTATAACCGCGTATAAAATATATTTGCTGGCATCTGTTACTTTTTGAGGGTCTCCCCCAGATGTCAAATAAAGATAAGCCGCGTAAATAACAAAAAGAACCGCGATTGCGGCCAATAAACCCGCTGACCATGCAGTTATATTGTTTATAACAGTTCCTATAGAGACAGCCGTAGTGGCTGGTATCAAAATTGGCACTCCGCCTATGTCAGCAGCCGTCCAAAAAGGCGGAACAGCAATCATTATTGCTGTTATTATTTTTAAAAACACTTTCATTTTATTTATTATATCATAACAACGGTTTGTTATGTCTAATTAAAAGCATGTGTGGTAGAAATATAAAAACCTTATTCAATAAAAGAATAAGGTTTTTAAAATATTTTTGATAAAGTTAAAATCCGCCAATCATGCTTCCAAGAGCAAGAATCCCTCTTGCGGCTAATGCCACAACAACGGCAATTACCGCGTAAAGAATATAACTGCTTGCTGATTTGACTTTTTCCGCGTCTCCGGCTGAAGTAAGATAAAGATAAGCCGCGAAAATAACAAATAAAACAGAGACGGCTATCAAAATACCTGATACCCAGCCGATTATATTATCAATGATGATTTTGATATCCAATACTTGCCCTTCTTTAATAGCGTCAGTAGGCGCCTTAATACCTCCGGCTCCTCCTGTAATAGCAGTTTGCGCAAAAGCCGCCAAAGGCATAAAAGCGCTTAAACCCAAGGTTATTTTTTTAAACATTTTTTTCATATATTTGTTAATAACAAACGCGACCTTTTTAATATATTTTTATTATAACATAACCGCGTTCTATTAAAACCCGCCAATTTGTTTTAAAAGCGGAATTAATCCGGCCCAAGTTAAAAGTATGATGCCGTAACCGATGGCGGTGTAAAGCAGGGCTTTATGGGCTGTTTGCACTTTGCCCGGATCTCCGCCGCTGAACATATATAAGTAGCCGGCGTAAACAACAATTCCAACGGCTATGAAACTGCTTAATCCGATGAAAAAACCTGTGAAATTATTTATTATGCTTACTATATTTCTTACCGGACTGCTGAAAGTTACGCCGCCGGTACCGTCTTGTGGTTGCGCAAAAGCTGTTTTAGCCAAAAAAATAGTTGCGAGTAGAAACGTTTTTTTAATGAAAATTTTAAAATTTTTGCTTCCAATCATTTTGTTATTAACAGATTTTTGACCAACTGAACGGACTGCCGCCGTTCATTATTTGGATAACGCCATTTACCGTTAGCCAGGCAAATCCCATTATTGCTATGCCTATTACAGCAGCTTTGATGGCGTTTTTTCCTTTTCCCACTTTGTCAGGCGAGCCGCCAGAAAATATGAACATTATTCCTCCATAAACAAGAACGGCTGTAGCAATCGGGAAAATCAGAATTGCCATAAAGTCTATGATATTTTTCCCGAGCTGGGCCAGATTGCATATGCTCATGCACGGCCCGTTGCAAGCAGGCACAAGCTGGAAAGCATTAGCCGCAACCGGAAGTCCCAGTATTAATAATAACATTATGATGATTTTAAATCTACCCATATTTTTTATTTTCCTATCAAAGCCGTGACTTGGCCTTCGGCTTGAGAAATGGCTGTTTGACTGCTAAGACTGCCGTTTAATACCGACTCTATCATTTCGGAAAAAATAGTTTCAACTTTTTCGCTGTCCGGCTGGGGCCAGGAACGGGCTGTTAAAATCTGCCTTGTGAAAACTCCAAGCTTTGGATGGTTCTTGTATTCCGGTATAAGGTCAATAAGCGCCGGCGGTTTGCCCGCTTCTTCAATATAAAGCTTGGCTATTTCTTTATTAGTAGTTAAATTAACAATAAAATTCCAAGCGCCAATGGGATTGCGGCTGTCTTTGGATACCGCTAACCCCCAGTAATTGGCGTAATTAACGTCTTTTTCCGGATTAGTCGGCTGGGGCGTTTGGGCTACGGCAAAATTTAAAAACGGATTTTTTTCCTGGACAAACGGTATTTGAAAAGCGTAATTTATCATCATCGCGGCTTTGCCTTGGCTAAAAGCGTTTATTGAGTCGGAGAAATCGTCATTCCAGGTGTAATACTGGCTGGAAGGATTGGCGAATTGAGTATAAAACTCTAAAGATTGAAACCCGGGAGCTCCGCCTTTTGAGCCTTGCTGGGAAAAAGCCGCGCCATTTTGGTCTGCCATCTTGGTGCCGGCTTGCATCATCAGCAGGCTTAAAATATCGCTGGCGCGGTTAACGCTTTTTGTTGACCCGCCAAGAGCGGCCCCGGCTCTTTCAATTTTTCCGTCCGCGTTAATTTTCCGCATTTTTTTTACGTCTTCCAAAAACTCGCTCCAGGTTGCCGGCGGTTTTGCCGTTACGGTTTGTTCAAAAATATCCTTGTTGTAAAAAAGCGCCAACGTGTCAATAGACAGAGGCAAAGCGAAAACCGTTCCATCGGG
>JBBUEA010000012.1:0-5052 GCA_038057035.1 Patescibacteria group bacterium
ATTCGCTTGAAAAAGTTTACCAATATTTAAAAAGTCCCGCTTCAGAGGGGCGAGTCCCGCTTAATAAAATTGAGCGGCAAAAATCAAAGGCCAAAGGTCGGAAGTTAATTTGCGTTTTGGGAGCGGCGGGCGGAGGGCGCGATAAATGGAAAAGGCCGGTAATGGGCCGGCTTGCCGCTAAATATTGTGATTATATCGTTTTAACCGATGAAGACCCTTACGGTGAAAATTCTTTTCAAATTATATCCGAGATAAAATCCGGCATAATCGAGAGCAAATTTCCAGGGCCTAATCTTTTTGAGATATTAAATCGTAAAGAAGCGATAAAAAAAGCGATTGGATTGGCGAAAAAAGGCGATGTTGTCGCGCTGACCGGCAAAGGCAGCGAACCTTGGCTGCATCTTGCCAGAGGAAAGAAAATTCCTTGGAATGAAAAAGAAATAACGGCCGAGATTTTAAAAACTATTCTTTAATGCCTAAAGCTTTTTTTACTTTAGCGATTAATTCTTTCATTGATGTTTCGCTTTTTATCAGGTAATCAATCGCTCCCGCTTCGGCGGCAAAGCGGGTAGTGTTTTGTTCGCCTTCTATATTAGTCAGAAATATAACCGGAATAGCTTTTACTTTTTCATCGTTTTTAAGCTGAATAATAGTTTCCGGGCCGTTGCTTTTTCCTATCATTACATCCAGAAGAATTAAGTCGGGTTTTTCCGCGCCGGCTTTTTCAACGCCCGCCGGACCGGAATTCGCGCTGATAAATTCAAATCCGGCTTCTTCCAAAGCGTTTTTATAAACTTTAGTAAGAGCTTCATCGTCGTCTATTAAAAGAATTTTCTTTTTTATATCCATCCCTCACCCTTAAAGGATTGCGAAACAAAAGCAACCCTTTGTTTTGATTAAATGACCTTTTATTATTGAAATCATAGTTGGCTGGTTATAAATTGTTTTCGGCGGATAGCCCATCCTTTAAAGGTGAGGGATAAAATAATTATAGCATAACAAGGCTTATGGCAAATAGCATAAATAGTATAATAAATATATGGCTAAGATTTCCAGGCGAGATTTTTATTTAATAGCGCTCGCTATTTTTCTTTTGGTTATTTTGGGGCTTTTAGCCGCATTTCGCAGTCGTTTGATTATAGATATTTTAATTAGCGCGATAACGCCGCAGGAAACATTTTTTTTATTACCCAAGTCTTCAAATTCAGAAAATGAAAATTTTCTCGCGGCGGCAACTTCCAGTAATTCTCATATTGTTTATATTACCCCGGACGGTTTTAATCCCAAGAGTTTAACCATACAATCCGGTGATACTGTCCGCTGGCTTAATACCGATATAGAACTTCATTGGCCGGCTTCGGATCCGCACCCCACCCATACGGCTTCGCCGGGTTTTGACGCCGGCGGCAATTTAAGCCAGTTTGAAGTTTATTTTCATGTTTTTACCAAGCCCGGATTTTTTGTCTATCATGACCATAATCAGGCTTTAAGCGGTTCAACTTCCACAATTACCGGTTTAATTAAAGCGCAATGACTGTTTTTGATTTTAAAACTTATCCTCTTTTTACGCGGTTTTCTGTTTTGAGCCTGATACTTTTTTTGTTAATCGGGTATTTTATTATTGCCGGTTTCGCGCCGGCGCTGAAAGATTTTATTATTGCCAAACATGAATTGGAAAGCGTTATTTTTTATAACCGCCTGGCAAATCATTTTTTAACCAAAGATGATTTTGTTTTTCCTTTGAAGCCGGAAAGAAAAGAAGCGATGGCTGATTTTATCACCAACGCTTATACTCCCGGGTCTATGCTGTTTTTTATAACAGACAGCCGCGGCAAAGTTGTTTATGTTGAACCAGAAGCGTTTTCCGAGCAATTCATCGGCTCAAGCCTTACCGGTAATTATTACGTTAATTATGTTCTTCAAGAGCGCAACGCCAGCGCCGGTTTTGTTAAAGTGTCGGACAAGGAAAAACCATTTTTAAGCATGAATGAAGCGTTTGCTCAAGCCGCGCCAATTACTTTCGGCGATTCGGTTGAAATGACCGGTATTGTTTACGCGGTTTCCAGAGTCGGTTTTATAACAAAAACTATTGAGGTGATGGAACAAAGCGTTGGTTTAAGAATTGTTATAGGTTTTTTAACGCTTTATTTATTGCTTTCAATTATTGTCGGAAACGCTTCTTTGGTGATTCACCGCCAGCACGGGGAATTGAAAGATTTAACCAAGCGGCAGATAGAACAAACGCAGGAATTAGCCCGTTTAAAAGACCAGTTTGTTTTTATAGCGGCGCACGAGCTTCGCAGTCCGGTAACGGTTATCGGATTGTCTTTGGAGATGCTTGAAAAAGCCAAATCGTCCTTGACCGGGCAAGCCAAAGAACTGCTTGATGATATTAATCATCAAACCAGCCGCTTGAAAGATTTGATTAACGATTTGCTTGACGCTTCAAGGCTGGAAGCCGGTAAATTTTCGTTAAAAAGCGAAGTTTTTGATTTGCGCTCTTTTTTAACCGATTATATTGAAACTTTGAAGCCGCTTGGGAGAAAGCATAAAATCACTTTGTTTTTAGAAGCGGCGGAGGATATGCCTAAAGAAATTTCCGGGGACCGGGCGCGCTTGCGCGAAGTGTTGAGCAATTTTATCACCAATGCCATTAAATATAATAAAGAAGGCGGAAGCGTGCGGGTTATGGCCGGTTTTAATCCTAAAAATAAAAACGAGCTTTTGTTTCAGGTAAAAGATTCCGGCATTGGCATAGCCGATGACGACCAGCGGCATGTTTTTGAAAGATTTTGGCGCGCCGATGAAGTTAAAAATATTGAAGGCACTGGCCTCGGGCTTTGGATAGCCAAGCAAATTGTTGAAAGATGGGATGGCCGGGTTGGAATGCAGTCAAAGGCGGGCATTGGCTCGGATTTTTATTTCACTTTGCCGGTACATTGATTTTTATTATTTAATCGTGATAATATGTTCAATATGAAACAACAATTTACGGCTGTATATAAAAAACAAGGCAAGTGGTATCTGGGATGGATTGAAGAAATTCCGGGGGTTAATACCCAAGGAGAATCTTTTAAGGAAGTTAAAGAAAATCTTAAAGACGCCCTTTTACTTATTTTGGAAACGAATCGGATTCTTAATAATAAAAGAAGAGCAGGCGAGAAAATACTGCGTGAACCAATTACGCTTTTTCGTTAATGAAACGAAGCCATCTTCTTAAACATCTTTTACAAGAAAACTGTATTTTTATCAGAGAGGGCGCCAAACATAGCGTTTTCTTCAATCCTTCAACAAAAAGATCTTCAACTATTCCGCGTCATAGTGAAATTAACAATTTTTTGGCAAGAAAAATTTGCAGAGATCTCGGTATTGAAGAAATTAAAAAATAATTATAAAAATCGCCCGTCATCCAATAGGATGGCGGGCAGATGCTATATAGTGATGATTTTTGCGTATATTTTCACGTCATTTTCGTTGAGATAGGTGATATCACGAGCTTCAACATTAATCAGGTAAACTTTCATTTTTGGATAGCGTTCCTGTAATTTATTACCAACAAGCCATACAGCCTGCGCTTTGCTATAAGCCCAGGTATATTTTTTAAACCTTTTTCCGTTGGCTTCAATTTCGCCAACAACAAGAAACTTTCTTTTTTCGTTTTCCAATCAGCGCCTCCTTTGATAAATTGTTTAATTGCTGGCGTTATTTTACATTGTTTTTCGGTTTGTGTCCAGCCATTATGACATGTCATAGTAGCTGGCGAATTTTAGGATGATGAATTATAAATAATACTGATAAATTCGCATTTGTATTATAATTAATTGATGAGATTGATTTTTTACGGAGGCGCGAAATCAGTGACTGGCGCCAATTATTTTTTGGAATCAGGGGGTTTTAAAATCTTAATTGATTGCGGTTTGCGGCAGGGGTCAAATTATTCGGAACGGCAGAATTTTGAGCCGTTTCCTTATAACCCAAGCGACATTGGCGCTGTTTTTATCACGCACGCCCATATTGACCATACCGGCCGTTTGCCCAAGCTGTACAAAGACGGTTTTCGCGGCAAAGTTTACTCAACTTTTCCGACTAAAGATTTCTCCCGTCTTTTGCTTGAAGATTCCGAGCATATACTTCGCCAGGAAGCCGAACGTTTCCGCAAACCAGTGCTTTATTCCTTGGAAGATGTTGAAGAAATAATGAAGGCTTGGGAAGCCGTTGAATACCATAAAAAAATAAAAGTCGGCCCTTTTGATATTGTTTTTTACGACGCGGGTCATATTCTAGGCTCGGCTTTTATTCTTATTGAAGCTGAAAATAAAAAAATAGTTTTTTCCGGGGACCTTGGCAATTCTCCGCCGCCGATTATCAGACCGACGGAACAATTAGAAAATGCGGATTATTGCGTTATGGAATCAACTTACGGAGGCCGTATGCACGAACCGCCGGCGGAACGGAAAGAAATACTGGAAGACGCGATAGAAGATACGATTAAAGCCGGCGGAGCGCTTTTGATTCCGGCTTTTGCGATGGAACGCACCCAGCATCTTCTTTTTGAGTTGAATGATTTGGTTGAAAACGGCCGAATTCCAAAAGCACCGGTTTTTATTGACAGTCCGCTGGCTATTAAACTGACCGATGTTTATCAAAAATACGTAAAATATTGGAACGAAGAAGCAATACAACAAACCCGTTCCGGGGACGAACTGTTCAAATTTCCGGGCCTTAAAAAAACTTTGACTACCGAAGAATCCAAATCAATAAATAACGTGGCGCCACCAAAAATTATAATTGCCGGTTCCGGAATGTCTCATGGCGGTCGGATTTTGCACCATGAAAAGCGTTATTTGCCCGACCCGAAAAGCGCAATTTTGATTATTGGCTATCAGGCGGTTGGTTCTCTTGGCCGTCAAATTTTAGACGGAGCGCGTACAGTAAAGATATTTAAAGAAGAAGTGCCAGTCCGCTGTCGTGTTAAAGCTATCGGCGGATATTCGGCTCATGCCGACCAAAAAGGGCTTTTGTGGTGGCTTAAGCCAATGAGGTTGAGCCTTA
>JBBUEA010000012.1:5062-7082 GCA_038057035.1 Patescibacteria group bacterium
TTTCTAGCGCAGGGCGAGGATGACCAGATGATTCCTTTGGCGCAGAAAATAAAAGATGAATTGGCGGTTGAAACAGCCGCGCCTTCGCTAAACGACGAATTTTTAATATAATATATGTATGGCTTCTCAAAATAATACTGCCGACAATTTAAATCATAATCATAAGCATCATCTTAAATATAAAATTTGCATTTCCGGAGCCGCTGAAACAGGCCATTGCTCTAAAGATGCCGTGCAAAAAGCCGAGACGCTTGGACGAGCAATCGCCGAACACGGTTTGATTTTGGTTACCGGAGCCACGACAGGCATTCCTTATTGGGCCGCCAAAGGCGCCAAAGAAGCCGGCGGCACCGTAATCGGTCTTTCGCCGGCAGCTTCTAAATTACAGCATATAAAGACTTATAAACTGCCCACTGATTATCACGATATTATTATTTACACCGGATTTGAATACGCAGGCCGCAATCTTCTGCTGGTTCGCTCTTCGGACGCGATAATTTTTATTTGCGGTCGTATTGGCACTATAAATGAATTTACCATTGGTTTTGAAGATAAAAAACCTCTCGGGGTGTTAAAAGGCAGCGGCGGCACTGTTGATATGATTGAAAATATTTTGAAAGAAGCGCACCGCGGCATGGGCAAAACCGTATTTTCTTCGGACCCTGATGAACTTTTAGAATTGCTTTTAGCGGCTATTGAAAAAGAAGAAAAGGGAGAATAACTTTACAATAAAAAGGTCGTTATTTTAACTTTAATTTAAACAATAAAATTTATGGTTAAAAAATTATCTATGAAGCCGCGAAAAAAGCCGGCGGTAAAACCTAAAGTTAAAAAGCCAGCTAAAAAGGCTACGGCTAAAAAACCGGTAAAAATAAAACAGCCGAAACCGATTGGCGCGGTTACTCATTTTTACAGCGGCCTTGACGTGGCGATAGTAAAGTTTAAAAAGAATGTTAAAAAAGGCGATAAAATAAAGTTTAAGGGGCATACCACTGATTTTGAGCAGGAAATTAAGTCAATGCAGTATGACCATAAAGATATCGCAATCGCCAAAAAGGGTCAGGATGTCGGCATTAAAGTCGGCAAAAAGATAAGGGACGGCGACAAAGTTTACAAAGCTTAATCAAATGTTTTTTGGTTCGGAAAATTTGGAGATTTTTTTTCAGTTGTTTTTGGCGGCCGTCCTAGGCGCTTTTTTGGGCGTGGAGCGGGAGCTGGCGAGAAAAACCGCTGGTCTGCGGACTTATGCTTTGGTAAGCATGGGCTCGGCGCTTTTTTCAATAATTTCAACAATAGCTTTTAAGGAATTTATCGGCAGTACTTCTTTTGACCCTTCCCGTATCGCTTCGCAGGTGGTCGTCGGCATTGGATTTATCGGAGCCGGCTTGATAGTTTTTCATAATTCCCGCATTCAAGGCTTGACTACCGCGGCCGGACTTTGGGTGGCGGCGGCCATCGGTATGGCGGTTGGTTATAAATTTTACGCCATCGCGGTTTTCACGGCGTTTTTAACGATTTTTATTTTCGTCGCTTTTTGGATTATTGAGTATTATTTGAAAAAGTGGTCAATCGCGTCTTCGGATTATGACGGGGTTTAGAAATTTTATTCTTGCCGCTAGCTTGATGGCCGGCGTTATAATCGGCGCCGGTATTTTTGCCCTGCCTTTTATTTTCAGCAAAGTCGGCTTCTTAGCCGGTATTTTTTATTTAACGGTTTTTACCGCGGTTTTTATAGCGATTCATTTGATGTATGCCGAAATTATTACCAAAACAAAAGGCGATGAACACCGTTTTGCCGGCTACGCCAAAATTTACTTCGGCAAAGCAGGGTATTACGCCGCTATTTTAATGACAGTCGTCGGAATGTTTTTCGTGCTGACTATTTATTTGGCGCTGTCCGTTTCTTTTTTGCCGTCCGTCGGTTTGCCCGCCGGAGCTGTCGGATTGATTTTATTTTGGGTCGCAAGCTCTTTGCCGATTTTTTTTAACGTCAAAGAAGTGGCGATTTTGGAATTTGTTT
>JBBUEA010000013.1:0-2532 GCA_038057035.1 Patescibacteria group bacterium
CGTTAGAAATTGGAGAATTTAAAATTATCAAAGAAGAAGCTGTTGGCGCCGGAGTCAGAAGGATAAGAGGTAGGGTTTTGCCGTAATCCACAGATTATTTCTATTTTTAGATGTTATAATTAAATTAAAACAAACAATGCTTTTAAAAAAGAAAGCGGAAAAATTCAAAGAAAGCGAACCGATAAAAATTTTCAGCCATTCAAGCAAACGGCCGGTTTCCGATATTATTTCGCCAATGGCGTCTTTGCCGGCCATCAAAAAATCCATTAAGTTGGAGTCGGAATCAGAGTCAGTTGAATCAGTTAAATTAGCGCTTGAGCAGGAGCCGCCGGCCGGACCAATCAGCGGTGAAAAATCAGAGCCGCAGGATAAACCACGCCAGAATTTTTTTGAATCTTCGCAATCAAAAGAAACTTTGGTAGAACAGAATTTTGAACAAAAGCCGCAACCTAAACGTTTCGCCAGGTTTTTAATATATTCATTTTTGGCGGTTTTAGCCGGCGCCGGAGTTTACGCGGCCGTCGCGGTCTTGCCGCGGGTAGATATTAAAATATCATTGCAGAAGAAAAATTTTGATTTTAATGAATCCGTAAGCGCTTCGCTGAAATCTTCCGATTTGCCGGCAGAGCTTTTTACCGAGAACGGCAACCTTCAGCTTCTTTTTTCGGCTTCTAATAAAAAAACAATTGAGGTAAAAGCCAAAGGAGAGATTATTATTTATAATGCTTACAGTTCCCAGCCCCAGTCTTTGGTTGCGACAACTCGTTTTCTTGCTCCTGACAATAAAATTTTTCGTCTGGATAAAGCGATAACCGTTCCCGGCGCTAAAGTTGTTGACGGTAAAATTATTCCTTCAAGCATCGCGGCGGCTGTCACTGCCGATAAAGCCGGCGAAGAATACAATATTGGACCGGTTGCGCGTTTATCAATCCCCGGGTTTAAAGACACTAAAAAATATGACGGTTTTTACGGTGAAATCAAACAGCCGATAAGCGGCGGATTTATCGGCGAAGCCGCTGTTCCGACAACGGAAGAATTAAAAACTGCCCGTTCTCAAATGGAAAAAGCTTTAGAAGAAACTTTGCGGCAAAGAATTTTAGCCGGTTTGCCGTCTGATTTTAAAAGTTTGGAAGGGGGCCAGGAATTTAAAATTTTAAAAGAAGAAATTAATTATAAGGTTCCGGAGCCCGGCCGTTTTGGGATATTTCTTGACAGCCAGTTTAAGCTTCTGGCTTTTAAGGAAAGCGACGTCAAAACTTTTTTTGTCAATAAAGCGTTGAATCAGCTGGACGGTAATTATGAAACTTTATCCGCTGTTTTTGAGTACGGCGCGGCTCGGTCTGATTTTAATAAAGGGATTTTATCTTTTCCGGTTAAAACAAGCCTTTCTTTAAGGCGGGCAATTGACATTGAAAGCGTGCGCAAGCAGGCCGCCGGAAAAAAAGAAACCGAGCTTAAAGCTTTGATATTCGCTTTGCCCGGGCTTGAAACCGGCAAGATTTCTTTCTGGCCTTTTTGGGTGAGCCGGGCGCCGCGGGATTTAAGCCGGATCGCTATTGACCTGCAATAAATTTTTTGTTATGCTTCAAAAATATTTGATTATGTTAGTTAAAAATGCCCAGTAATAAGTCTGTTTTGAAAGAAGAGGGTGTTGTTTACGAAGCTTTGCGCGGCCTTGCTTTCAGGGTTAGATTGCATAATGGTTTGGAAATTCTTGCTCATCTTGCCGGCCGCCTTAAGATTAATCATATTAAAGTAATTCCCGGCGACAGGGTTATTGTTGAATTGAATTCTCTTGACGATAAAAGAGGGAGGATAATCAGGAGGTTATAAGGGCTTGGCCTAAATTTTCAAGCGAAGGCGCAGAAAATTTAGTTGCCAAACCTTACCCTGTGAAATACTGCCTTTGGCAGTAGCCGCGAAGCGGCATTTCACAGGGTGCTCAATGTGATAGTAAAATTTACTTCGCATTAAGCTCGCCCCGTTAGATAAAGAATATGAAATTAATCAATAAAGCATTATCAAATAAAATTCTGTGTTCAGATATAATGTTGCATTATTTATCTAACGGGGCGAGTAAATTTTAATCATATTAGCATGAAAGTTCGCGCTTCAGTTAAAAAAATCTGCAATAATTGCAAATCCGTCAGGCGCGGCGGCAGAATTTACGTCATTTGCAGGAAAAATCCAAAACATAAACAAAGACAAGGGTAACCATTTTTAGCTTATCAGCTTTATTAGCTTGTTAGAAACTATTAAACTAAGCTAATCAAGCTAACTAAGCTAGTAAGCTAATCAAGCTAACATGCGAATCATAGGCGTAAACATACCGGATAATAAAAAGGTTGATATAGCGTTAAGTTATCTTTACGGCATCGGACGGCCACTGGCTTTTAAAATTTTAAGTGATTTAAAAATTGATTTAACCAAGCGGGCCAAAGACCTTACGCCGCAGGAGGTGAACGCGATTCAGAATTTGCTTGATAAGCATTACAAAGTTGAAGGAGAATTGCGCCAGATGGTTAAACAGAA
>JBBUEA010000014.1:0-15045 GCA_038057035.1 Patescibacteria group bacterium
TTTAAGAAAATCTTTAATGGTTATGAAGTTGCCCAAGCTTTTTGACATTTTTTCGCCGTTCACCAAAAGAAAACCGGTATGAAGCCAAATTTTAACAAACGGTTTTTTTCCGCTGGCGGATTCGGCTTGGGCGATTTCCGCTTCATGGTGGGGAAATTTCAAGTCATTGCCTCCGCCGTGAAGGTCGTATTGACTGCCGAATATTTTTCCAGTTATCGCCGTATCTTCAATGTGCCAGCCGGGCCGGCCTTTGCCCCAGAGACTCGGCCAATAGGGTTTTTGTTCTGAAAATTTCCATAAAGCGAAATCAAGCGGGTCTTTTTTTCCAGGGTCCGGTTCAATGCGCCAACCCGGCCGTAAAGCGTTAAGATTCTGGCGGGACAGCTTGCCGAAGTTTTTGAATTTTTTAACCTCAAAATAAACCCCGTTTTTAGTTTTATAAGCAAAACCTTTTTTAACAAGCGTTTGAATTTGCCGCTGAATTTCTTTTATAAAATCGCCGGCTTTGCCGTAACAATCAACCGACTCAACGGCAAGGGTTTTCATATCGCGGTAATATTCTTTTTCAAAAAAGCGCGCGACAGCCGAAATATTTTTCTTTTCGCGGTTAGCTCGGTTGATTATTTTATCGTCAATGTCGGTTATATTTTGAAGATAAAAAGTTTTAAACCCCAGACTTTTGAGATAACGGGCAAAAATATCAAAAAATAAATATGTACGGGCATGGCCGATATGGGAATAATCGTAAACCGTAGGGCCGCAAACAAAAAGTTTTAAAGCCCTGTTTGCGGGCTTTTTCAACGATTCTTTTTTACCCGATAGGGTGTTGTAAATTTTTAACGCCATTGACAAAATAAATATTATTTAGTATTATTTTGACTAGTTAATTATGCGATTATTTTATTATCGCATAATTTTTAATAATTTTAAAATCGAAAAAAGGAGAAAAAATGGAAAGTTTTATTTTTGATTTGGGGTTTGTAATGTTTTATTTGATACTAGTATTGCTACTGTATTTATTGATACATATTTTACCGTTAACTTTAGCAATATTTTTAGCACCTTTTGTTTATTATTTTCTAATACTAAAAGTAGGTATTGTTCAAGCTGTCCAGGGAATTTCTTTAAATGAGCTGTCTCTTCTGGTTCTTGGTATAACAACCGCGTTTATACTAGATTTAGTCTCGTTTCGGTTACGCTTTAAATATTGGCAGCGTGAACCTAAATTCTACAAACTTTTAGAATAAAATATATACGAGCGTAGGTAAGTTTTATCTGCGCTCTTTTTTTAAATTAAGCCCGGATTGCGATTTACAAAATTTCTTTTAAAAATTTTGTAAATATCCAAAATTTTTCATTTTAATTTTTGAATTTTGCTATGTTATTTTACCTTTTTCATTTTTAATTTTACGCTTTTACAGCCACTCCTTTTTTTTGAAATAAGCTATCATTATAAGGATTATTAAAGCAACCGCTCCGAAAATAATCCAGAAGTCGTATGGTTTGCCGATAATGGGCCGCGAAACCGCGTCAATATCAAAAAGCGCCACTAAAAGCATCAAGGGAAAAGTCAGGAAAGCGAGCACCGTGAACCTTTGCATTATGTAATTGCTTTTGGCGTTTAAAAGCTGGGCATTAGTTGTTTCAAAAGATTCCACGGTTTCTTTCAAGTTTTCAATCAAGTGCGATATTTTTAGGTAATCGCCAAGCAAATCGGAAAAATAAACTTTAAGCCGTTCTCCCCAGAAAAATTGGCCCGCGACTATTAAAGATTCAATCATGCTCCGCTGGGAACGGATGATAATCCTGAAATCAAGAAGGTCGCGCTTAAGGTAAGAAACTTTTTCCAGCAGGTTTCTTTCTTTGCCGGTGAAAAGCTCACTGCCGACTTCTTTCACTTTTTCTTCCATATGCCGCAACTGGCGCATTGAGAATTCAACGGTTTCTTCCAGCAGGTAGTAAAGCAGATGGCCGGTGGTGTTTTTAACAATGCGGTCGTAAAGATGGGCATTATTTTTAAGAGTTTTTTCAAACTGCACCAAAGGCTCCACTTTTTCATAATGAACGGTGATGATGTGGTTTTTCGTTATTAAAAAATCTATTTCAGCGCGCCGTGAAGTGCGTTCTTGGACATTATAAATAGGCAAGTGGTAAACTAAGAACAGGTAATGGTCGTAGGTTTCCACGCGCGACCTGGCTGACGGATGGAGAAGTTCGTCAAGGATAACCGGATGAAAATCAAATTTTGATTTCAAAAATTCCAAGTCTCCGGCTTCGGTTTTGGTAATGTCGTACCATGTTATCTTGTCTTCTATTATTGTTCTTAACATGTTAACTAGAATTTAGAATATAGGATTTAGAATTTAGGAAATTTTTGTCGTAGAGTCTCCTAAATTTTATATTCTAAATCTTATATTCTTTATTATTTAATTATAACAAAATGGCTTCTTTAAATATTTTTTTATATTTGGTCATTATTTTTTCTTCGGTGATTCATGAATACAGCCATGCGTGGATGGCTTACAGGCTTGGGGACCCGACCGCGAAAAACGCCGGACGATTGACTTTGAATCCTTTGCCGCATATTGACCCTTTCGGCACTGTTTTGATGCCCTTGTTTCTTCTTTTGACTGCCGGTATTTTTATCGGCTGGGCCAAGCCGGTGCCGTACAATCCATATAACCTTAGCGACAAACGTTGGGGTTCGTTAAAAGTCGGTTTAGCCGGTCCGGCGGCCAATATTTTACTGGCTGTCTTGCTTGGAATTTTGCTTCGTTTTTCATTTGCGGGATATCTGGTTTTTGCCGGATTTTTATCTCCGATTTTTTGGGAATTGGTCGCTTTTATAACTTATATCAACATTTCGCTGGCTTTATTCAATCTTTTGCCGTTTCCGCCTCTTGACGGTTCAAAAATTTTTGAAGATTTGTTTCCGCGCTATCGCAGTCAAATAGCTTCGCTTGGGTTTTTAGGAGTTTTCTTGGCGCTCGCGCTTGCTTTTTATTTTTTACCGCCATTGTCTAGTTTTGTTTTTCGGCTTATAACCGGTCAGAGATTTTAAATTTAAAGCCCTCTGAAATTTAGAGGGCTTGTTTTATATAAATCGGATTGGAAATTATCCAAGGGTACCAGCGGTTCCCGATTTTTCTTTCAACTTCAACGCGGTAAATTCCGGGCTCTTTAACAGGGAATAACATTCTATCGTTAATTCCTTCAAAAATAATTTTCCCATTCTGTAAAAAACGGATTTTGCCTTCATCGGTCAAGTTGACTCGCAAAACGCAGTTTAAAAAATCCTTATTTATATCTTTAGTTATTTCTTTATAAACTTCGTCGCCCATCATAATCAGCTTTTTATCGCAAATGCCGTAAAATTGAAACTGGTCATCGCGGTTCACTATGTCAAAAGAAATATATGCGCGGCCGCGCTTTAAACCGTTTAAAATATCGGTTTCGTTTGCTGAACTGGTTAAAACATGCGTGCTCGCCATTTTAAAACTTAACCAATAAGGGTCAATCTGTTTTCCGAACAGCCGGACATTTTGGTGGCTGTCATTGCCGGCAACGGCGGTGATTGGAAAACGTTTTTGCAGTTCCTCATCCCATCTTTCCAGCGCGTTTTTCGGCCAATCAAGAATCTGTAAAAAAATTTCTTCAGGATAGCGTTCATAACAGCAAATAATATTCCATAAATGTTTTGGCAAGCGCCAAAATTTTTCCGTAAGAACATCGTCAAAAATGTCGTAAACTTCCAAAGCGTCATAATCGCTGATTTCAAAATCAGGATAAAGATAATCAGGGTGGGCGATTATAATCAGCGCGTTTTGCCTTCTTAATTCCGCGGTTATTTCGTTCCACGTTAATTCGCTTTTATTAATAAAGTTTTTCGGCGCAATAGCCAATATGTCGGTTTTATCTTTTATTATTTCACTGCCGCGGATGAATAAGATGCCATCTTTTATTCCTTGCGGTTGTTCAGTAAAAATTTTGGGGTCATTATGGTCGGTTAAAATCACGAAATCCAGTTTATTTCTTTTTGCCGCTTCAACAATCTCCTTAATTTTTCCTTTGCTGTCGTGGGATATTTCGGTATGGATATGGATTACGCCTTTTAAATCATGGTATCCTTGTATCGGCGGTAATTTTCGCGGTAATCGTTGTTCTTGAAATTCATTCCTTAAATTATTTAATTCATAACCGCAACCGGTAATAGAAAAAATAAAAATCAATAGAGTTCCGGTTATTTTTTTTAAACACATTGGCGCCTCCCCTTTTTTTATTTTATTAAAGCTTTCTTATTTTACTTTTATTTAAAAAATCATTGCCGTCAACTTTAAAATAAAACAGCCCTTTTAGGAATTAGGGCTGTTTGGGTTGTTTATGGGAATATTCTGATGGGATTGTATTTTTTTAATAATTCTGTCCCAAGAATAATCCCAGATGTCTTTTTCAACCGGAACTTTGAAATACCGGCAAAGCAAAAGCTTTTCTTGGATTTCAGATTGCAATTCGCTGTCTTGGTCAATTTCTATTTCCAGTTCCGCTCCAATATAATCTTTAATAAGCCGATGAATTTTATTTTTTAAGTTAAAATGCGGTTTAGGCGGTTCAAATCCAAAAACGTTTTTAAATCTTAATTGCATTGTCAGTAGTTTTCTTTTCTGTTTTTTGCGGAGCTGTCCGTAAATTTGGAAACCGCAAATTAAAATTCCAACAGCGATAATCGTTTTAAAAATCATTTTAATCACTCCTTTCTATCAGTTCTTTAATTTTTATTTTCAGAGAATCTGCGATATTTATACTAATTTTAATAGATGCCGTCAATCCCCACTCTAATTTACGAATAAATACTAATATACGAATTCGTATATTAGTAAAAATTAGTAAATTGGAGCGATTAATAATCTCTAACCCGGCGGGAATTTTTCGCTTGTAAGTGCGGAGTTCTTCACCGGCTTGTGATATCGTTATTAATTATTATTTGACACAAGCCGAATTTTTGCTACTATATTATTTACTACATACTTAAGAAAGAAATGCCTACGCTTCATCAGTTAGTAAAAAGAGGCCGTTCAAAAACGGCAAAGAAAGATAAAACTCCGGCTTTAGGACGTTATTTCAATTACATACATAACCGGCCGGTTTATTCAGAATCTCCTTTTAAGCGCGGAGTTTGTTTAAAGGTTTTTACAACCACGCCGAAGAAACCGAATTCCGCTTTAAGAAAAGTCGCGCGCGTGCGGCTTACGAACGGAATGGAAATAACCGCTTATATTCCGGGAGAAGGCCATCAATTGCAGGAACATTCCGTGGTGATGATTCGCGGCGGACGGGTAAAAGATTTGCCCGGAGTCCGTTACCATATTGTTCGCGGTATTTTAGACACCACCGGAGTTGAAGGCAGAAAACAGCAACGTTCAAAATACGGAGCTAAAAAATCTCAAAAATAGTTTTAGTTTAATAGCGGCGATATTTTAGTATGAGAAAAAAACGGGTTTATAAAAAACATTACCAGCCTGATATTATGCACAACCGGGTAAATATCGGTCGGTTTATTAATTATTTAATGAGAAAAGGCAAAAAAACAGCGGCTGAAAAAATTCTTTACGGCGCTTTTGATAATATTAAAAAAGAAGTTCAAAAAGACCCTGTGGAAATTTTTGAAAAAGCTCTTGAAAACGCCGCGCCTTTAATTCAAGTTGTTTCCAAGAGAATCGGCGGCGCTAACTATCAGATTCCAAAAGAAGTAAGGCCGGAACGGAAATTTTTTTTGGCTTGCCAGTGGATAATCAAGGCGGCTAAAGCGAAAAAGGGCAAGCCTATGGCCGCGAAATTGGCTGAAGAACTGCTTGCCGCCTCTAAAAACGAAGGAGCCGCGATTAAAAAGAAGCAGGATACTCATAGAATGGCCGAAGCTAACAGAGCTTTCGCGCATTTCGCCCGATAATTTATAGACATGCGATTGTATCCTTTGGAAAAATACCGCGATATCGGCATCATCGCTCATATAGACGCCGGTAAAACAACCGTTTCCGAACGGGTTCTTTTTTACACCGGCATTTCCCATAAAATTGGCGAAGTGCACGAAGGCGCCGCGATTATGGACTGGATGGAACAGGAGCGAGAAAGGGGAATCACTATTACCGCCGCGGCAACAACTTGTTTTTGGACTCCGGCTTACCGCCGGATTGGCGTCCCAGAATTAGAGCTTAACGGAATAAGAAAACAATACGAGCATCGCATTAACATAATTGATACGCCCGGGCATATTGATTTCACGGTTGAAGTGAAACGTTCCCTTCGCGTGCTTGACGGCGCGGTAGTTGTTTTTGACGGCGTTGCCGGAGTGGAGCCACAGTCCGAAACAAATTGGAGATACGCAGATGAGTATAAAGTCCCGCGAGTATGTTTCATAAATAAACTTGACAGGATGGGCGCGAGTTTTGAAAAAAGCTTGCAGTCAATCAAGGAACGGCTTACGCCGTGGGCCGTGCCTTTGCAGTTGCCTATCGGCAGTGAAAGTTCTTTTCGGGGACTGGTTGACCTTTTAACTATGAAAGCTTACGAGTTTGAAGGGGATAACGGCGAAAAAATAATTGAAGTGCCGATTCCAGATGATTTGAAGGAAAAGGTGAAAACTGAACGGCATAATATGGTTGAAATGATAGTTGAACATGAAGACGGGTTGATGCATAAATACTTAGAAAACCAGGAAATAACTTTGGAAGAGTTAAAAGCGGCTTTGCGCCGCGCGGTTTTAAGCGCCAAGTTGGTGCCGGTGCTTACCGGCTCGGCTCTCAAAAATAAAGGAGTCCAATTTTTATTGGATGCCGTTATTGATTACCTTCCTTCGCCGCTTGATTTGCCGCCGGTAAAAGGCACTAACCCTAAAACCGGAGCGGAAATAAACCGCAAATTAGACGACAGCGAACCATTCAGCGCGCTTGCTTTTAAAATCGCCTCTGACCCGTTTGTCGGTTCTCTTACTTATTTTCGGGTTTATTCCGGAATTCTTAAAAGGGGCAGTTATATTTTAAACGCGGTTAAAAATAATCAGGAGCGGGTTGGCCGCATTCTGCGGATGCACGCCAACCACCGAGAAGAAGTTGAAGAAATGTATGCCGGCGACCTTGGCGGTTTGGTCGCGCTTAAAAATACCACTACCGGAGACACGCTTTGCGACCCGGAGAATCCCATTATTCTTGAAAAAATAATTTTTCCCGAGCCGGTTATCGGAATTCGCATTGAACCGAAAACAAAAGCTGATCAGGAAAAAATGGGAATCGCTTTGCGCCGTTTGGCCGATGAAGACCCGACTTTCCGCGTAAGCGGCGATTTGGAAACCGGGGAAACTATCATTTCCGGAATGGGCGAGCTTCATCTTGAGATTATTGTTGACCGGATGAAGAGGGAATTCGGCGTTGAGGCTAATGTCGGCCGGCCCCAGGTCGCTTATAAAGAAACTATTCTCGGTAAATCGGAAGCTGAAGGGAAATATATCCGCCAATCCGGCGGCCGCGGCCAGTACGGTCATGTCTGGCTTAAAGTTGAACCGCTTGAGCGCGGCAAAGGGTTTGAATTTGTTGACGCCATTAAAGGCGGCACTATTCCGAAAGAATTTATTCCGGCTGTTGAAAAAGGCGTTAAAGAAGCCACAACCAGAGGGGTTGTTGCCGGTTATCCGGTCATAGATTTGCAGGTGACTCTTTACGACGGTTCTTTTCATGAGGTTGATTCTTCTGAAGCGGCGTTTAAAATAGCTGGTTCTATGGCTTTTCAGGAAGCGGCCAAAAGAGCCAAGCCGGTTATTTTGGAGCCGATTATGAAAATCCAGGTTATAACTCCGCCGTCCTTTTTAGGAGATGTTACCGGCGATTTAAGCGCCAAAAGAGGCAGGATACTTTCTCTTGGGGAGCGAGCCGGAATCAGCGTTATAGACGCCAACGCGCCTTTAAGCGAAATGTTCGGATACGCCACCAAGTTAAGGTCAATGACGGAGGGTCGGGCGTCTTTTACAATGGAATTCAGCCGTTATGAAGACGCGCCCCAGAGCATCGCTCAATTAATTATTGAAGGGAAGAAATGAACACTTTTGATAAAATAAAAATTACTCTTACTAAAGGCAGCGGCAAGTGCGTTGTGCTTCAAAATGAAGAGCCTAAGTATGTGGTGATGACTTGGCAGGAATATGAAAAATTAAACAATCTTATTAATGTCTTAAAAAATAAAGAGGAGCTTGACATAAATGAGATTCCAGTCTAACATTCAAAGGTTATAATCACCGGCAGAATTTTAAGTGAGGTTAAGACGCCGGCTGAATATCTTTTATAAAAATCAATAAAGGTCTTTTTAAAATATTATTATTTTTTTTTAAAAGTTAAATTAAAATTATGGCTGAAAAGCAAAAATTTGAGCGGACTAAACCGCACGTAAACGTCGGAACTATCGGGCACGTTGACCACGGTAAAACAACTTTAACCGCGGCTTTAACCCACGTTCTTCATTTAAAAGGTTTGATTGAAAAAGAAGAAAGCGTTGACCAGATTGACAACGCTCCGGAAGAAAAAGCCAGAGGCATAACTATCGCGCTTCATCACAGCGAATACCAGTCGGAAAAGCGCCACTACGCGCATATTGACGCTCCTGGACACGCCGACTACATCAAAAACATGATTACCGGCGCCGCCCAGATGGATGGTGCTATTTTGGTGGTTTCCGCCACTGACGGTCCGATGCCTCAAACAAGGGAGCATATTCTGCTTGCTCGCCAAGTCGGAGTGCCGGCAGTCGTTGTTTTTTTGAATAAAGTTGATATGGTTGAGGATAAGGAATTAATTGATTTGGTTGAATCGGAAATTCGTGAACTTTTGAAAAAATATGAATATCCGGGAGATGAAACGCCGATTATTCGCGGTTCGGCGTTAAAAGCCCTTGAGAGCAAATCAGCCGATAGTGAAGAAGTAAAACCTATCTTAGAGCTTGTTAAGGCTTTAGATGAATATATTCCTGAACCGGTGCGCGATATTAACAAACCGTTTTTGATGCCTATTGAAGATATTTTCTCAATTGAAGGCCGCGGCACTGTTGTTACCGGAAGAGCGGAGAGAGGAATTGTTAAAATAAACGAAGAAATAGAAATTATTGGTTTAAAGCCGACCCAAAAAACCGTCGTTACCGGAATTGAAATGTTTAATAAGCTTCTTGATGAAACGCGGGCCGGAGACAATGTAGGTCTATTGCTTCGCGGTCTTAAAAAGGAAGACGTTGAAAGGGGGCAGGTTATAGCCAAGCCTGGGTCAGTCACTCCTCACACGGAATTTGAAGCTGAAGTTTACATTTTAAGCAAAGAAGAAGGCGGCCGACACACCCCGTTTTTTTCAGGCTACAAGCCGCAGTTTTACATTCGTACAACGGACGTTACCGGTGAAGCGGTTTTGCCCCAGGGAACGGAAATGGTTATGCCGGGTGACACTATTAAATTGAATATAAAACTTATCGCACCGGTGGCTTTGGAAGAAAAACAAAGATTCGCCATTCGCGAAGGCGGTAAAACAGTGGGGGCCGGAGTAGTAACTAAAATTACTAAATAATATTAGTTAAAAGTTTAAAACGACATGTTAAATGCGATATGTTTTCACGTTTTACATTAAACATTTAACATTCAACATTTTACTATTCAGTTCTTTGTTATGGCTAAAAAAGAAGAAGTGGTTCAAACCAAATTGCGTTTAAGAATCAAAGCTTACGACCATAAGCTGATTGATAATTCAGCGCGTCAAATTATTGAGACAGCAAGACGTTATGACGCGCAAGTGGTTGGGCCGATCCCTTTGCCTACTGAAATAAAACGATACACAGTGAACCGTTCAACTTTCGTCCATAAAGATTCCAGAGAACAATTTGAATTAAGAGTTCATAAAAGACTGGTTGATATTTTAGACCCGAATCAGAAAACAATAGAAGCGCTTACCAATCTTAATTTGCCGGCCGGGGTGGACATAGAAATAAAGATGGGATAGAATTTTAACTTGAGGTAGCCGTAATTTTTACCCTGTGAAATGCCGCTTCGCGGCTACTGCTAAAAGCAGTATTTCACAGGGTAAATTTATTAACATGGATATTATTACAGGAAAAAAACTTAATATGAGCCAGATTTACAAAGGAGAAAAAATAGTCCCGGTTACTTTGATTCAGTGCGAATCGGAAATTGAAAAAGATAAATGGCCAATTGGCCAGTTTATTAAAATAAGCGGAACCAGCAAAGGACGCGGTTTTCAAGGAACGGTAAAGCGCCACGGTTTTCACGGCGGACCGAAAACCCATGGACAAAAAAATCGTCATCGGGCGCCTGGTTCAATCGGCGATACAGCTAAGCAAAGAGTGGTTCCTGGCAAAAGAATGGCCGGTCATATGGGCAATGTCAGAGTAACGGTCAAAAATCTTGAAATTATCGGCATTGATGAAGTTAAGAAGATTTTAATGGTTAAAGGCGCGGTTCCCGGGCACCGTAATTCATCGGTAAAAATAGCAAGATAAATAATCATATGGTAGCCGAAGTTATAAATCAAAAAAATGAAAAAATCGGGGAAATTAATTTGCCTGACGAAATTTTTAACGCAAAATGGAATCCTGATTTGGTTCATCAAGTTATGACTGTTCAGATTGCCAATAAGCGCCAGCCTCTGGCCCACACTAAAAACCGCGCCGAAGTGAGGGGCGGCGGCAAAAAACCGTGGCGTCAGAAAGGCACTGGCCGGGCCAGGCAAGGGTCAATTCGCTCCCCCTTATGGCCGGGTGGTGGCATAACTTTCGGTCCGCGCAATGAAAAAATTTTTGCAAGAAAAATAAATAAAAAAATGAGAAGGCTTGCCGTTGTTTCACTGCTTTCAAAAAAACTGGCTGACCAAGAAGTAAAAATTCTTGATAATTTTAATATTCCGGACTATAAAACAAAGAATCTTCAAACATTGAAAAAAGCCGTTATTAAAAATTCCAGCGCGCTTCTTGTTCCGGAAACGGGCAATAAGAATATTTATATGGCAAGCGGTAATTTGCCGAAGATTTCGGCTTCCGCCCCCGCCAATTTGAATGTTTACGAGCTTTTATCTCACCGTTATGTTATTTTTTCCGAAGCTTCAATAAAAGAATTACAAAAATAATATGCCGGCTTTACCTTTTACAATTAAAAAACCATGGGTAAGTGAAAAGTCAACTGATTTAAGCAAGTTAGGGCAGTATGTTTTTATTGTTGCTCCGCGAACCACTAAAAATGAAGTTAAAAAAGCCGTTGAAAAGATTTATGGCGTTAAGGTTATCAATGTCAATATCATTAATAAAAAATCAAAGAAAAAACGGCTTGGCAGAACTGTTGGGTTGCAGCAAGGGCATAAAAAAGCGATTATCACTTTGTTAAAAGGCCAGTCAATTGATACGGTTCCTAAATAAGGTAGTGATTCTATGAAACAATACAAACCAACAACTCCATCAAGAAGGCAGATGACTGTGGTTGATTACAGCCATCTTAGCCGTGTTTTGCCTTTTAAGCCTTTGCTGAAAAAATTAAAAGATTCCGCGGGCCGTAATTCTTCGGGCCGTATTACCGTCAGGCATCAGGGCGGCGGCAATAAAAGGGTTTATCGGATTGTTGATTTTAAACAAAATAAAATTAATATTCCGGCCCGGGTGGAAACTTTGGAATACGACCCTTACAGAACCGCTTTTATAGCCTTAGTAGTTTATAAAGATGGAGAACGTAGATATATACTTGCGCCTCAAGAAATGAAAGTCGGGGATATTATTATTGCTTCTTTGGAAGTACCTTTTAAAACTGGCAATAGAACTGTTTTAAAGCGGATTCCGGTTGGTTTTCAAGTTTATAATATTGAAATTCAAAAAGGACGCGGCGGCCAGCTTGCTCGTTCAGCCGGGTCATACGCCCAAGTCCTCGCGCATGAAGACGGCTACACTCATCTCAAGCTTTCTTCGGGCGAAATAAGAAAAGTTTCTTGGGACGGCTGGGCTTCTATCGGTCAAGTTTCAAATCCGGAACATAATTTGGTTAATATAGGCAAAGCCGGACGCAATAGAGCTCGAGGAATAAGGCCGACCGTCAGGGGCTCTGCAATGAACCCCCGCGACCATCCTTACGGCGGAGGCGAAGGCCGGGCGGTAAGGGGCACTAGACGGCCTAAGACAAAATGGGGTAAGATTACTGGCGGCCATAAAACAAGAAAAAAGAAGAAATGGTCTAATATTTTGATTATTAAAAGGCGTAAATAAAAGATGAGCAGAAGTTCTAAAAAAGGCCCGTATGTTGACCAGAAGCTATTGGAGAAAATAGCTAAATTAAAGCCGGGCGATAAAACCGCAATTAAGACTTGGTCGCGAGCGTCTGAAATTTCGCCGGAAATGGTTGGATTTGTTTTTAGCGTGCATAACGGCAAAGATTTCATTACCGTTAGAATTAGCGAGGAAATGGTTGGCCATCATCTTGGAGAATTCGCCCTTACAAGAAAATTTACAAGGCATGGAGGAAAAATGCAACGGGAAATTGAAAAAAAGGTCGAAGCTAAGCCGGCAGAAACGAAGAAATAATATAAATCGCGCTAATTTACGAATAACATACGAATATGCGAATTCGTATATTCGTAAAAATTCGTAAATTCGAGCGATAATTTTTATGGAAACCAACAATAAACAAGCTACTGCTCAATTAAATGATTTGAGAATTTCACCCAGAAAAGTCCGGCTGGTCGCTTCTCTTTTAAGAGGGCTTTCCGTAAATGAAGCGGAAGCTCAGCTTTTATTTCAAACCCGCCGGCCAGCTAAGCCGATTCTTAAACTTCTTCGTTCAGCCGTGGCTAACGCTAAAAATAAACAGTTAAAAATTGAACAGCTTGGCATTGCCAAAATAGAAGTTAATCAGGGAAAACGGTATAAACGGACTATGCCGAGAGCCAGAGGCTCCGCCAGTTTGATAGAAAAAAAGACAAGCCATATTACTTTGGTTCTTGAAGAGTCTGAAAAATTCAAGCCGCGTTTTAAAATCATTGTTCCTAAAAAAGAGAAAAAATCGGATAAAAAGGCCGTGAAAAAAACCGTTGCGGAAAAACCGGCGGCTCAAGAAACGCAACCGCAGAAGCGTCAGGGTTCAAAACCAGATTTCTTCCGCCGTATTTTTAGAAGAAAATCAGTATAAACATGGGACACAAAATAAGGCCGGATTCATTACGGCTCGGCATAACTAAAAATTGGAACAATCGCTGGTTCAATAAAAAAGACGCCAAAAATCTGCTTGAAGAGGATTTGATAATTCGCGATTCCGTTAAAGAAAAAATCAATCAAGCCGGCATTGATTGCATTGAAATTGAAAGACGGGGCAATATCGTCCGCATCAATATTAAAGCCGCCAAACCCGGCTTAGTAATTGGTCGCGGCGGAAAAGGTATTGATGATCTGAAAAAAGCCATTGAAAAATCCGTTGCCAAGTTAAACTTAAAAAAACAAAGAAAATCTTCCAATGTTTACAATTTAAATGTTGAAGAAATCAGACGTTCCGATATTTCGTCTAACGTGATGGCCCAGAATATAGCCTGGGATTTGGAAAAACGTCTTCCTTTCAGGAAAACAATGAAACATTATCTTGAATTAATCAGCCAGTCAAAAGAGGTAAAAGGAGTAAAATTGAAGTTTGCCGGACGGCTGGACGGAAACGAAATCGCTCGCAGGGAATGGCTGGCAAAAGGCAGAATGCCTTTGCAGAATCTTCGCGCCGACATTGATTATGGCGAAGCCACCGCTTTTACAACTTACGGCACTATTGGAATAAAGGTATGGATTTATAAAGGCGATGTGTTCGTTCAGAATAAAAATTAATTTTTATTATGCTGGAACCAAAAAAAATGAAACATAGGAAATGGCATAAGGGCCGTTCCCGAAAAAGGCTTGTTGAAACCCGCGGCGTTACGCTGTCTTTCGGCCGTTATGGTTTGCAAGCTCTGACTCCGGCTTGGATTACCGCAAGGCAGATTGAAGCCGCCAGAAAAACGCTTACGCATCATATTAAAAGAGAGGGCCAGGTTTGGATTCGCATTTTTCCCGATAAGCCGGTCACCAAAATGCCGCCGGAGGTTACTTTGGGCGGCGGCAAGGGGGAAGTTGACCATTATGTGGTGCCGGTTAAACCCGGCAGGATACTTTTTGAAATGGACGGCGTTTCAATGGAAATCGCCAAAGAAGCTTTGCGTTTGGCGGGACATAAACTGCCGGTTAAAACTAAGATTTTAATAAAATGAAAAAGAATGAATTTACCAGCATTATTAATAAGTCAAAAGAAGAGCTTAAAAAAGACCTCGGTCTTTATCAAGAAAAGCTTAGGCAATTAAAATTTGACCTGGCGTCCGGAAAAGTTAAAAATATCAAGGAAATCAAGACAGTTAAAAAATCAATCGCCCAACTTTTTACTTTAATTAATAAAGCGCGGGATAATTATTAAAATTATGCCAAACATTAAAAAGGAAAATAAAAAAAGAAAATTGTCCGGAATAATTGTTTCCGATAAAATGAATAAAACCCGCGTGGTTGCCATTGAACGTTTGAAACTTCACCCTATATATTTAAAACGTTTCAAAGCGACAAAACGTTTAAAAGTGCATGATGAAAAGAATGAATATAAAAAGGGTGATAAAGTTATTATTCAGGAAACAAGGCCGTTATCAAGAGAAAAAAGATGGATAATAGTTTCTAAATTAAAATGATTCAAGAACGAGCCATACTAAAAGTTGCTGATAATAGCGGAGCAAAGACTATCCGTTGTTTTCGGGTTTTGGGCGGAACCAGAAGAAGATATGCCAGTAAAGGCGATAAAAAAGTACTAACAGTTAAAATCGCGAAACCAACAGAGGCGGTGAAAAGAAAGGAAATACACAAAGCTTTGGTTGTGCGCCAGCGCGCCCCCTTGCGGCGCCCGGACGGATCTTATATCAGATTTGACGACAACGCGGTTGTGATTTTGGAAGGAGACGAACCGAAGGGAGGCAGAATTTT
>JBBUEA010000015.1:0-3343 GCA_038057035.1 Patescibacteria group bacterium
CTGTTTGATTTTATGTTAAAAGTCGTGTTAAAGAACAAAATCTTCTAGACAAGACACAAGAATTATATAAAGGCATTTTTGTAAAAGCCGCTGTTTATTTAGAATTTATAGCCAGATATAATATTTTTATTGATGGCAATAAAAGAACCGCGATTGCCGCCGGCGTCAGATTTTTGTATTTAAACGGTTTTGAATTGATTGTCGGAAATAAAGAATTGGAACTGTTCGTTTTAAAAGTTATAATTTAAAAACTTGATTTTGAAACAATCGCCGCCTGGTTTAAAAAACATTCGCGTAAAATTAAAAAATAGTTTTTGATGCCTATTGAACAAAATTTAATTAAAGCGATTAAAGCCGGATTATACGCGGTTTTGCTGACCCCGCTTTTTTTTCACAGAAGCTTTATTTTCCCTTTTATCGCGCCAAAAGTTTTTATTTTCCAGTCATTAGTTGAAATAGTTTTAGCTTTATGGCTGGCGTTTATTATTTTCTATCCTAAACATCGGTCTTTTAAACTTTCGCCTTTCGCCGCCGGTTTGTTTATTTTGCTGGCCTTTTTAACTATTTCATCGTTATTCGGCATTGATATTAACCGTTCGTTTTGGTCAACCCAAGAGCGGGCTCTTGGTCTTGTCGCGCTTTTCCATTTTGCCGCCTTTTTTCTTGTTTTATCCCACTTTACGAGGCTAAGCCTCGTAAAGTGGCGGAATTACCTTAGTTTTTCTTTAATTATAAGTTTTATAGCGGCGTTTTTCGCGGTAATTCAATTGACCTACCCATCGCTTTTTTTGGAAAAAGTCAGTGATAGGCCGGGTTCGTTTTTAGGTAATCCGACTTTTTTGGCGGCTTATCTTTTATTCCATATTTTTTTAGGATTATGGCTGTTTATTGAATACTTGAAATCATTTTTAAATACTTATCCATTGTATCGCGCAAGCCGGCAAAGACTGGTTCCTGTTTTAGTTTTAATAGCGGTTTTTTTGGAAATTTTGGTTGTTTTTTTAACCCAGACACGAGGTGCTTTGTTGGGTTTAATAGCCGGTTTTTTAGCCTTACTGATTTATTTTTCAATATTTAAACCCAATATTCTTGGTTTTGCGCTAGCTCCAAAATTGATTCAAAAAATATCAATCATTTTGCTGTGCGCTATTATTGGCTTTACGGCAATTTTTTGGTTTACTCGTTCTGCCGTCGTATGGCAGTCAATTCCGGTTTTAAAAAGGGTGGTTGATGTTGATTTAAGCGACCCGATTGCCGGCGGCCTTTTGCCGCGGTTTATAGCTTTAAAAATTTCCTGGCAGTCGTTTTTGGACAAGCCGTTTTTTGGTTGGGGCTGGGAAAATTTTAAATATCCTTTTGACCGGCATTACGACCCGCGGCTTCTCCGCTCCGGCTTTACGGAAACTTATTTTGACAAGCCGCATAATGTTTTTTTGGAATATTTGGTAAGCGGAGGCATTTCGGGTTTTTTGGCTTATTTGGGGCTTTTAGGAATTGCGTTTTATTTAATCTATCGACGTCCGACGTCGATAGATTTCGGTCAGTCTCCGGCGGACAATATTAGAAAGTCCGACTTCAAAACATCAACTCAATACTATGAGGCTAGACTTCCAGCCGCGCCGTTTCTGATGGCGGCGCTAATCGCCTATATGGTTCAAAATTTTTTTGTTTTTGACACCTTTGGTTCTTATTTGATGTTTTTTATTTTAGTGGCTTTTATTGAGTCTGGGTCAAAAAATAATGAAACCGGCAAATTTGTAAGCGCGGGCGTTTCATTAAAGCGGGATATTTCCGTTCGTTATCATTCGGCAATTTTAGCAATATTATTGCTGGCGGCCATATCATTGGTTTATTTTATAAATTTCCGGACTTTATACGCCAATAACCGGCAATATTGGGGATTAAATTATTTTTTAAATCGGATGCCGGCAGAAGCATTGGACAGCTACGTAGCCGCGCTTACAACCCGTTATCCTTATGTTAATCAGGCTCGCCGCGACTTTGCCGCTTCTTTATCTCAGGTTTATTCCCAAGGAATGAAAATTCCCGATATTGAAAAAGTCGCTGTTAAGGCAATGGAAGAACTGGCTTTGGCGATTAAAAGCCAGCCTAATGATTATTTCACTAAAATAAGTTTCGCGGATTACAGCACTATTTTTTACGTTTTTGATAAAAATTACATTAAACTCGGCGAAGAAGCGGCTTTGAGAGCTTTTGAAATAAGTCCGAAACGTCAGCAAGTGTATTATGCTTTGGCAAAATTACAAGTTATTCAAGGCAATAAAAAAGAAGCTTTGGATTTAATGAAGCAGGCGGTTGAGCTTGACCCGGAAGTCGGGGACCCTCATTTTTATTACGGCCTTATGGCTTTTGAAACCGGCGACCATGAGCTTGGGTTTAAGGAATTGGATATTGCTAAAAAGTTCGGCCGGGATTATAAAAATGCCGGCGAAGCTAGAATAATAGGCAATTATTATGCTGATGTCGGCGATTATCATGAAGCGGGCCTTTATTATCAGCGGGCTTTGGGTATTAACCCGGAAGATTTGGAATCAAAATTGAAGTTGGGTATTGTTTATTTTTATAATGGCCAGCTGGAATCGGCGCGTAATGAAATCAGCGCGGTTTTAAAAAATTTGCCGGATTTTCGTCAGTCGCCGAATTTTCAACAAGTGCGGCCGATCGTGGAAATGTTGGGGCTTTAGGTTAAAAAAATAGAAAAGTCAATCTAAGGAAGTGGAACTTCCTTAGATTGACCCCGCGGTAATTTATTGCATCTTTTTTTATTTTGTAGTTTAATTTGAAATATGAAAAAAGCCTTGATTACCGGCGTTACCGGTCAGGACGGCTCATATTTAAGCGAGATTTTATTGGAAAAAGGATATGAAGTTCATGGGGTTATTCGCCGTGCTTCAACTTTTAACACTGGCCGAATTGATCATTTATATCAGGACCTTCATGAAGAAAACAAGCAGTTTCAGCTTCATTACGGCGATTTAGCCGACGCCGGCACAATACGAAAACTTATTTATAAAATCCAGCCTGATGAAATTTATAATTTAGGGGCGCAATCCCATGTACGGGTTTCTTTTGACATACCTGAATACACGGCTAATATAACCGGCATAGGCGTATTAAGGATTTTAGAAGCAATCAAAGATTTTCAGGAACATACCGGAAAGAAAGTAAAATTTTACCAAGCTTCGTCATCGGAAATGTTCGGGTCCGCGCCCCCTCCGCAAAATGAAACCACTAATTTTAGGCCGCGCAGTCCTTACGGCATTGCCAAGGTTTTTGCTTATAATACCACTGTTAATTATCGTGAAGCCTATGGGATTTTTGC
>JBBUEA010000016.1:0-2193 GCA_038057035.1 Patescibacteria group bacterium
CGGCCATTTCCGAACATCTCATTCCGGCTTCAACATAAAAAGCCGCTATCAATACCTGGGCTGGAAAATTATTTTTTTTAACATGCGCTAAAGTTTTCCCCGCGTCAACATAAACCGCGTGCCCGCCCGGCGGATTAACCAAAGAAAAACCGATTTTCGCCAAACCTTTATGAAGATAAGCCACCTGCGCAATCCTATAATCCAAATAATCTTCCTGAACCGTTTCTTCAAATCCCTGAATAGCCGATTCCATTGTTTTACCGGACATTCCGCCGGAGGTCGGAAAACCTTCGTAAAAATTAGCCAGCACCCTTAAACGGTTGGCTAAATTCCTATCGCTGGTTGCTAAAAATCCGCCGGCGTCCGAAAGCCCGTCTTTTTTCGCACTCATATAAACCGCGTCAGCTAAACCGCAAAGTTTTTTAATAATCTCCCGAACTGTTAAACGTTCAAATCCTTTTTCCAGCTTCTTTATAAAATAACCGTTTTCCGATATACGGCAGGCGTCAAGAATCAAAGGAATATTCCGGCTGGCCGCAAATTTGGAAACGGCAAAAACATTTTCATAAGAAACCGGCTGTCCGCCGTTGGTGTTGTTGGTTAAAGTAAGCACAATGGCTTTAACATCAAATTCGTTCCCGCGCAAAAATTTTTCAGCTTTTTTTAAATCAAGATTGCCTTTAAATTTTTGCCAGGAAGAAAGCTTAGCCGGAACTAAAAAATCAACGCACTTGGCGCCGCTGGATTCAAAATTCCCGCGCGTGGTGTCGTAAAGAGTATTGGATAAAACAAAATCTTTGGGCGAACTGATTAAAACTTCAGCCAGCAGTTTTTCCGCGCCCCTGGCCTGATGAACCGGAATCACTTCTTTTTTGCCGCTTATTTTTTGAACCGCTTTTTTAAACCGCTGCCAGCTTTCCGATTCGCTGTAAGCTTCGTCGCCCATTCCGCTGGCCGCCAGCTGATATTTGCTTAAAGCGCCGGTGCCGGAATCAGTCAGAAAATCTATGGCAATCTTTTCCGCGGGTACGCGGAAAAGATTATAGCCGGCTCCGGCTAAAACTTTCAGCCGCTCTTTGCGCGTTAAAAAAATAATCGGCTCAATAGTTTTAATTCTGAACGGCTCAAGCATTATTTAATTAAACCAAATTGGCGCGCGGTTGGGCAAGTCTAATTAAAAAATGCGACGGTTAAATTTTTAAACTTTTCTAATCCCGAGCCAAATCGGCCAGTCGTCAATCCGGGAATTTATTTCCGCTGAAAATTTACTTGATTTTTTAAATTCAATTATCCGACTGCCGGTTTCCTGTTTAATCACCTTACTGCCGGCGGATAAAATTTTTTCCAAAGCGCCGGATGCTTGAATTAACAAAACAATCCGATTTTTTTGTTTTAATCCGGCATCCTGGCGCAAATCCTGAATCATTCTGACTGTTTCCCGCAAAATGCCCTCGGCTTTTAATTCCGGCGTTATTTGAACATCCAGCTCAATTTCCTCTTTTATCTCGGAGTCAAAAATTATTTCTTTAACATTAATCTCGTCTTTTAAAATTTTTAACAATTCAACATCGTCTTTAACTTTTAACTGTAAACTTTTGACTTTTAACTTTTGAAGCGGCTGTCTCACCTTAATTCCGGCTTCCGCTCTTTCAGCCAAAGCCAGACTGGCGAACTTTCTTATTTCAGCCATCTCTTGCAATAATTCTTTGTCGGTAAATCCTTTTTGCAAAACAGGCCAGTTTTGAAAATGAACGGAATCGCCTTTTCCGCCAGCCAGCGACTTATAAAGCGCTTCGCTAAAAAACGGAGTTAAAGGCGCAATCAGCTTGCTTATCTCAATCAGCAAAAAACCAAGCGTCCCGCTGGCCGCGGCGAAATCTTTTTTATTTTCCGACCGCTGGAACCGGCGCCGCGACCGCCTGATATACCAGCGGGAAAGGTCGTCCGTTAAACCGGAAATTTCTTTAGCCGCGCCGCCAATATCGTACTTTTCAAAACTTGCGGTAGCGCCGGCAACAGTTTCCCGCAAACGCGCTAAAATCCAACGGTCTAAAATGCTTAAATTGGAAATTGAAAATTGGGAATTGGGAATTTTCTTGCCGTATTGCCGGAAAAACGCGTAAGAATTGTATAAAAGCGAAATAAATTGCCGTTGAATCTTTAAAAGGTCGGCTTCGTCAAAACGTTTCGGCT
>JBBUEA010000017.1:0-2153 GCA_038057035.1 Patescibacteria group bacterium
TGATATAAATGTCGCCGCCGGAACCCCGATTACCCCGATTATTGTTCGCGCCACATCAACGGTAAGCAAAGCTTTTAGCGTTGTAAAAAGAGCGATGAAGGCGGAATTAACAGTTGACGCCGACGGAAAAATAACCGCTGTTGCAAAAACAAACCAATGATGGGGAATTTTTTCAAATTAATATCAAAGCTTGTTTTGCCTAAAATAATCACCATAGGTATTGATATTCAGGACAGGCATTTAATCGCCGTCGCAACTTCGCAATTGGGAAATAAAAACGGAGTTATAGCGAGCGGAGTTTATGAATTAAGCGATGACGCTATTGAAAACGGCGAATTAAAAAATTCCGCTACCATTAGAAAGGCGGTTCGGGATTTTGTTGTAAAAATCCCCGGCGGCCGGTTTAAAAGTTCAAGCGAACACATATTTATTTTATCCATTCCGCCGCATCATCTTTATACCGAAACCGCCTTTTTCCCTTTAATGAGCGAAGCGGAATTAAACGAAGCGATTCATTTAAAAATTGAGACTTCTCTGCCTTGGCCTGTTGACCAGGCTTATGTTGATTGGCTGGCAATGCCGGCAAGCGGCCAGAAACAAATCGGCGTTTTTATAGCCGCTGTTTCCCGCCAGGTTTTAAACGAATATCTTAAAATATTCCTTGAGGAAAAATGGATGGTGGGCGCCTGCGAATTTCATATGTTAAGTCTGTCAAAATTCATAAATCCGAGTTATTTTAAATCTTTTCTTTTCGCTTTGATTGACGAAGATGGTATTGAATTCTCGGTTTTTTCCAACGGGAAGATTTTGACTCATTATTTGCAAGGCGTTTCTTCAAACGAAGAAGTCAAGAAAATCCTTGAGGATAAAATAAATCATTTGATTAATTATATAAAAGGAAGTTTCGGCATTGCCGTGGAAAGAGTTTTTATTTTTGACAGGATAAACAGTGAATATGTTTTAACTAATATACAGGAAAAGACCGGTATTCCGGCTCAAGCTTTAACGCCCTCCCCTCATCTTGACCCGCGGCTTTTTATCGCCCAAGGTGCTTCTCTTCGTTCTTATGGGCCGATTGAATCATCGCTTAATCTTTTGCCGCCGGAATTCGGCGGCCGTTACCGCGAAAATCTTTTTTTAAAAACTTTAAGCTTGTGGTTTAAAATTTTCTCGGTTTTCGGGTTTACTTTAATATTTGCTTTTACGGGAGCTTTGGTGTTTTTATTGAGCCAGCAAAGTTTTTTTGCCAAAGAAAACGCTGGCCTTGATTCGCTTTTTGAACAACAGCTGGCTAAAGCCGAGCCGCTTATTAAAAAAGCCGAACATTTTAATAAATTAAGCGCGGCCGTAAAAGCGGTTTCTTCTCGTTCAATGAGCGGCTTTAGGCTGGCGATTGCGAAGAAAGAAGCTGAAAAAAACGGTTTGATTTTTATTGACGCCCGTTTGGTCGGACCGCGGCAGATAGCTATTTCTTTAGTTGCGCCGACAAGGGAATCGGCTTTGGAATTTGAAAAAGCTTTGAAATCAAACGGCGCTTTTCTTGATGTTAATTTTCCGATAGCGGAGCTTTCGCCGGAACAAAATCTTAATATTCACATAACATTGGGAATTTAAAATTATTTAACAGGGTAAATGATTAATATTCAAAAAACCAATCACGATTTGGCGGCTAGTTTTAAAAAAGAATTTTCGCGAAAGCTGGTTAAATTTGGCGCGGTTAAAACAGCTGCAGTTATAGTTGTTATTGCCTTGATTCTTTTTATTAATTATCAGGTTAAAGATATAAGGTCGGCTCGGGCTGACCGACAGTGGCTTGTTAAAAGCTTAAACGTGATTGTTGAACTTAATAATAATCAAACAAAGGCTGATGAAATTATTTCCAGATTTGAAAAAATGCTTCCAACTTCCGTTGAGGTGCCGACCAAAGCGATTCCACGATTAAAAAACGCGGCTCAAACAAACGGGCTGAAAGCCGATATTAAGCTGGGCGCGTTCCGTCAGCAGGAAAATGAAGAGCCGGCGGGCATTGATTTTTCTTTAAGAGTTGACGGAAACTTTCAAGGCATTATTGATTTTTTATCCGGCATGGAAAAAGATAATCTTATAAAAGCTTTTCATTGGGATTTATTGCCGATAAGCGGCTCTAACTACCA
>JBBUEA010000018.1:0-2805 GCA_038057035.1 Patescibacteria group bacterium
GAGGTCGTCTTTGGCGTATTTTAACTGAAAAGACAAAGAGTACTCAACTTCTTTATCATCAAGTTCCAGCTTTTCCGATTTTAAAAGATTGGCGATTTTTTTTCCGTTCAGCTCAAGAAAAATTTCCGGATGGCCTTCATAGCCGGAAATCTGGTAAACCGCGTATTCTTCGGACAGGCCATCTTCTTTGGCGCCGTTTTTCTCGGCAAATTCAAAACAAGCTTGCTGGATTTTTTCCTTTAAAGCCAACGTATCGTCGCTGAAAATATTTTCAATCTCAAAACTGGCTTCAACTATAACCGCGTCAGGATGGTAAACTTTCACCGCAATATCCGCGGTTAAATCCCCAATCTTAACCTTTTCATTTTTTACGGCCATCTGCTGGGGCGCGGTTTTTTCAAAATAATGGGGAACGCTTTTTACCGGCGGAGAAGTTGAAGCTTCTTTCCCGCGCTTGACCTTACCGGCTTCGGCTATTATAAAAGTAGTTATTTTGTGCATAAAAATTATGGAAAATATTTATAGATATCTTTGCGATTTTTTACGCGCATAAAAATAACTTCGTTATTTTCATTTTTAAAACCGATGCGATATTCTCCAAAACGTAAACGGTAATAATGCTTAAATCCGCTAAGCGGTTTAATGCTATATCCTTTAAGAGTTTTTAAATTATTGGCCGCCGGAAATATTTGAAAACAAATTATTTTTATTTCGGAACGAATCTGTAATGGAATTTTTTCTAAATCCTTGATAAAACTCGGCTTAAAGAAGATTTTCATTCTTTCTACGCAAGTAATTTCTTCGCTTTTTTAAGAGAAAGATTATCTTCTTTTTCCGTTTCATTCATTAAATAACCTAGCCCTCTATCTTCAATAAAATTAATAAGTTCATCAAAAAGAGCCGCTTTTCGCCTTAACTTTTCAATATTATCAATTTTAGACTTCTTTTCTTTAACTTGTATTGTCATAATAAAAATTTACCGCCGATAAATTAAGAAGTCAATTTGCTTAGATTCTCTCATGGTCGGGGTGCCGGGAATCGAACCCGGTCTTTACGCACCCGAAGCGCACGTACTGCCGGTATACTACACCCCGATGAATTAACGTATGGCTATAAGCTGTTTAAACATAATATTTCTTCTTCATCTCTTTTTCAACTCCGCCCTCAAATTCATCCTTCCTCTCTCTGGCTGTTTTTGATAATTTTTCCAATTCACCATCTGATAATTTCCCTAAATCCGCAATTCTTAATTCCAAATTTTCTTTAATATTTTTAGCCGGATCTTCTAAAACCTCATCAAGCAGAATCATCAGTATTCGGCCTACTTTTGGCCCGGCCGGAATTTTAGCAACAGTCATCACATCTTCGCCGTTGACTTTAAGCATTTTGGGGGAAATCGGGTCGCGCTTCACTTTTTCAATCATAAAAAGCAGATGGCGAAGCTTGTAAGGAACGGCTTTGGGCACGCCGGAACCTATCCGGTCCGCCTCGCGGACTTTAATAAGGTCGTCAACATTTTCCGGACCAACGCGGCTCAAAAATCTGCGCACTCCGGCCTCTGTTACTTCGCCGACATTATAGTAAAAAAGATGATAACGAACAAGATGGCTGATTTTGGCAACGGTTTCTTTGGAAAAACGGAGGTTATCAAGAATTTTC
The DNA here is from genome assembly GCA_038057035.1 of Patescibacteria group bacterium. GTDB lineage: Bacteria > Patescibacteriota > Minisyncoccia > UBA6257 > JACPKE01 > JACPKE01. The sequence goes on from JBBUEA010000018.1 coordinate 1,660, forward strand.
AAAGCCATTTTTCCGCCAACTATTTCATGAGCGTAAAAAGTTGAATCCGGACCGTCGCCGCTCTTAACCCGCGGCTTGCCGACATCATGAAGCAAAGACGCCATCCGCACCTCAAACGAATAACCTTGCTTGGCCGCGTAATCCAAAGCCCGGACATTATGCTCAAATACCGTATATATATGATGCTTATTCTGGCCTACGCCAATGCCTTCGTTTAATTCCGACATAATATATTTCAAAAGCCCCAGCTCTTCCAATTGCCTGATGCCGTTTACCGAGCCGGCGCCGAAACTCATAATCATTTTTTCAAGCTCGTCGCGAACCCGTTCCTTAGCAACCATTTCCAAAAGACCGGCTTGTTTTTTGATTGCCACCGCTGTTTCTTCTTCAATTTTAAAGCTTAATTCAGCCGAAAGCCGAACCGCGCGCATCAGCCGCAAAGCGTCTTCGTTAAAACGCTCTATAGGACTGCCAACTGTTTTAATTAGCTTATTTTCTAAATCTCTCTTTCCATTATACGGGTCAATAATTTGGAAGTCGGATTTCCTAGAAAAGTCCGACTTCCCCAAATTAAAAGCAATCGCGTTTATCGTAAAATCGCGACGGCTTAAATCTTCTTCAATAGTTTTGGCGAATTTCACCTCGTCCGGATGCCGCTTATCGGTATATTTTCCTTCCAAGCGGAAAGTTGTGATTTCAATGATTTTTAAAGCCGGAATATCAGAGCCTGTTTTCACGCCAACAGTGCCGAACTTATTTTCATAAACGTTGTCAGGAAATAATTTTTGAATCTCTTCCGGCCTTGCCGAAGTCGCTATATCCCAATCTTTGGGCTCGCGGCCAAGCCCCTTAACTTCGTTCAGACTAAGCAATATATCACGCACACAACCGCCAACAAAGTAGGCTTTAAAACCATTATTTTGCAAAACTTCGGCGATTTTTTGGATTTCTTCAGGAATATGCAAATTAGACATATTTCCATTTTACTCCGCTATTGGCTTTTTGGAAATTTAATTTTAATATTTGAAAAATGAGATTCTGGAACCCATATCAAAAATTGAATTTTTAAGATGGGTCTAACAGCCCTCGTGGTGAAAAGGATATCACGCGACGCTTCGAACGTCGTATTCCGGGTTCGATTCCTGG
>JBBUEA010000019.1:0-1137 GCA_038057035.1 Patescibacteria group bacterium
TAGCTTCACTAGCTTGTTAGCTTTATAATGAATAAAATATATTCTTACAAAGATTTAATAGTTTGGCAAAGATCTATACAGTTAGTGGTAATTATATATGAATTAACCGAATATTTTCCCAGAGAAGAGTTATACGGTTTAACTTCGCAGATTAGAAGAGCGGCGGTATCCATACCGGCAAATATCGCCGAAGGCAGATTTAGAGGAACAAGAAAAGATTTTTCGCAATTTTTGAGAATTTCTTATGGTTCGGGAGCGGAACTGGAAACTCAAATTGAAATAGCTAAAAAATTAAAGAAAACAAGTAATTTGGACTATTCAAAGGCTGATTCTTTATTGTTGGAAGTAATGAAAATGTTAAATGCGATGATTCGTAAATTAAATCCTTAAGCTAATGAAGCTATTGAAGCTAAAAGCTAATCAAGCTAATACCGGTTTTTCTCTGATTGAAGTCATAACCGCCTTGGCTATTTTAGTAATAATGGGGTCGGTGGCGTTTTTAGGACTGTATAATTATCGTTTGCGGCGCGGTCTTGAATGGGACGCGCAGAAAATAGTCGCGGCTTTAAGAGAATCCCGTAATCGTTCGGTTACCCAGCTGGATGGTCAGCAGTGGGGCGTTCATTTTGAAAATCCAACCAGCACGCCGGATTTTTATCAGGTTTTTTACGGCGTAAGCTATGGGAGTGGCACGCCAACCGGCAACAGGATAATTTTGAATCCTGGCGTTATTTTTTTAGAGCCACCCAGCACCAACGGAAAAGATATTTCCTTTTTAAAAGTCAGCGGATTGCCCGTTTCGGCATCCAGTGTCGCGATAGAGTTAGCTTCCGGGGCGGCGTCAACTACCATTAATATAGATAGCCAAGGCAGGGTTTCATTTTAAGTTTTAGGTTAATGAATAATAAAAAAATTTTAAATTCTTATAATAATAGCGGTCAGGCCTTGATAGAAATTCTCGTTGCTTTAACCATAAGCGCCGTTATTATAAGCGTAGTTGTGAGCGCGGTGGCTGTTATTTTAAAATCAACCGTTCAAATAAGAAATTTTCAGGCCGCTTCGTCTTTTGCTCAAGATTTGGCGGATAAAGGCAGGATTATCGCGGAAGCCAAGTGGAATGATATTTATAATTTGCCG
>JBBUEA010000020.1:0-6682 GCA_038057035.1 Patescibacteria group bacterium
ACTTTAAAATTTTCACGGTAGCTTAAAAGCAGACTGACGACCGGATAATCATCTTTTAAATTTTCCAGTTTTTCAGCCGCGGTTGAAGAAAGTTTTAAATTAAAACGCCGATTAAAAACATCAACCGTTTGTTTGGGAGAATTCAAATTAAACCGCTCCCCGGCCGCCTTATAAATTTGTTCTTCCAAAATATTAATCTCCCGGTCAACGTCGACGCTTAAACGCGCTAAAGCGTCTTTATTTATTTTAATACCGGCGTTTTCCATGTCCGCCAAAACCGGAATAAGAGGCATTTCAATTTCTTTGAATATTTTTTCCAAACCGTATTCTTTTAATTTCCTGCTTAAAACCGGCGTTAAAAGCTTTACAACCGCCGATTCTTCGCCGATTTCCTTTTTTGCCGCCTCCGACGGAAAGAATTTTTTAAACAGATTAGACGGCGAATAATCTTTCAAATCCGGGTCAATCAGCCAGGCCGCAATCCCTAAATCAAAAAGCCTTGCGCCGCTTCCCGGCGCGTTGCCGGATTTCAACCGTTCTTTTAAATTAAAACCGGCTAAACCGTCCGAAAGGAATAAATCAGGCATAGCCGCGCTTTCTAAAATATCCGGTTGGTTTGGCTTTTGTTCTTTTTCCAGCCGCGTTATCAAACTTTGAAATCCCAGTTTTTGAAAATAGTGTTTTAATTTTTCAAATAACGGCTTGTTATACGCCAAATCTTCCAGTTTAACATCAATGCCGTTTTGTCTTTCTATGCTTGCCAGTTTTTTAGCTAAAAGCGCTTGTTCTTTATAAATTAAAAGCTTATCCAGTAATTTCTTTTCAGCGGCTGTTATTGACGCGATATTTTTTTCAGCTTTTTCAAAAATATCATCCAAATCGCCGAATTGATTAATAAGGCGACTGGCGGTTTTCGGGCCGATGCCCGGAACTCCCGGAATATTATCTGACTGGTCGCCCACCAAACTTTTATAATCAACCAGCTGATTCGGGAACAGGTCATACCGTTCTTTAACAGCGGCTTCATTATAAATAAAGGTGTCGCTAATTCCCTTTCTCAAGGTTTTAACAACAACTTTATCGCCAACCACCAGCTGTAAAGCGTCAAGGTCGCCGGTTAAAATCACAATTTTAAAATCCGGTTCATTTTTGAATTTTTCCGATAAAATTCCTATTAAATCATCGGCTTCAAGTCCGGGTTGCTCAAAAGTCTTAATTCCGAATTTCTGAAAAAGATTATAAGCTTCAATGATTTGGGAGATTAAATCATCGGGCGCCGGCGGCCGATGAGCTTTATATTCCTTGAATATTTTTTTGCGAAAAGTCGGTTCCGGCCGGTCAAAAGCCGCGGCCGCGTAATCCGGCGGCTCTTCGCGCGCAATCTTTAAAAGCACGCTGGCCAGTCCGTATAAAGCGCCGACTGCCATGCCTTCGGCGTTAGTAAACGGCGGCAGGGCGTGAAAAGACCGGTGGATTAAAGCGTTAGCGTCAATTAGTAATAAAGTTTTCATCTTGTTAGAAAATTAATAATTCTTTCGTTTTCTTTTTTGCCATGCTGAAATTCTATCCATATTGTTTTTCTCGGCAAAAACCGCCTGATTTTTTCCGCCCATTCTATTAAAACAATACGGCGCTTGTCGCTTAAAATTTTTTTAAGCCCTAAATCCAGCAAATCTTTCGGTTTTTTAATGCGATAAGCGTCAATGTGATAAACCGAATTATAATTTGCGGATTTCAGCTTATAAGGCCGGAACAATAAAAAGGTCGGGCTGGTTATTCTTTTTTTAACGCCGCAGGATTTTATGAAGCTTTGCGTAAAAACTGTTTTGCCGGCGCCCAACTCGCCGCTTAACGCCAAAACAAACGCCGAATTAAGTTTAGGCGGCTTGCTTAAAAGTTCTTTCGCTAAAACAGCGGCGGCTTTTCTAGTTTGCAACCGCGACTGGCTCAAAAAAATCATGGTATAAATTTTTAATAATTAAAAAAAATACAGCTGATAAAATAAGGGCTGCTCCGAAATTTATAAAAATAATATGATTAACAAACAGCGTATCGGCTGATAAGTTGCGACTAACCGCCGGCGCATTAACCGCAGGACTGTTAAAGCCTTTGATAATAATATGCCCTTCTGCCGCTGAACCGGAAAAACTTAATTTATCAGCCAAACCGCCGGTTGGATTATATAAAAAAATAGTTTCTCCACTGTTGTTAAGAGTGATTTTTGTTGTTTTATAAAAAACTTGAACGGACGCGCCGGCTTTTAACTCGCCGCTTTGTAAAATATAACTTTTACCCGCTAAATCTTTAATTTGCCAACCGGTTAAATCAACAACAGTATCGGTGTTATTTAAAATTTCAATCCATTCGCCGGCTTTGTCCGAGCCAACCGGATTTGGCAAAAATCGGCTGATAATCATGGGTTCTAGTTAAATCAAAGTGTTTTTCGGTTCTAAATCAAGATGCTTATAAGCGGCCGATAAAGCCACCCTTCCGGCGGGAGTGCGGCTGATAAAACCAAGCCCCATTAAAAATGGCTCATAAATATCTTCCACGGTCCCGGGCTCTTCGTTTAAAGCCGCGGCCACAGCCCTTACGCCAACAGGTCCGCCGTTGAATTTTTTTATCATAACCTCAAGCAAACGGCGGTCAACCGCTTCAAGTCCCAAACCGTCTATTTCCAGAAACTCCAAAGTTGTCCTTGCCAGCTCCGCGCTGATATCGCCGTTGCTTTTAACCTGCGAGTAATCGCGGCAACGTTTAAGCAGGCGGTTGGCGGTTCGCGGAGTGAAACGGCTGGCGGCCGCTAAAACTTTTATCGCCGCCGGCTCAATATTAACGCCAAGCAATTTCGCCGACCTTGAAAGAATAACTTCTATGTCTTTAGTTTCGTAATAATCCAGTTTAAAAGTCGCGCCAAAACGGGAACGAAGCGGACCGGACAGTAAATTAACTTTAGTGGTCGCTCCAATCATTGTGAACGACGGCAAATCCAAAGACAATGTTCTGGCAGTCGGCCCTTTGCCGACAATAAGATGAAGCCGCCTATTTTCTAAAGCCGGATATAAAACTTCCTCAACCAGCTTATTTAAACGATGGATTTCATCAATAAAAAGAATCTCGTGCTGTTCCAAACCGCTTAATATAGCCGCGAGATCCCCCATTTTTTCAAGCGCCGGACCGGAAGTGATTTTTATATTAGCGCCCAATTCTTTAGCCACCAAATAAGCAAGCGTGGTTTTCCCAAGGCCGGCTTGTCCGTAAAAAAGCAAATGGTCGGAAGTTTCCCCCCGCTGTTTAGCCGCGTCAATAATAACCCGCAAATTCCGTTTAACCTTTTCCTGGCCGACATACTCCGGCCAAGTAGTTGGCCGTAAAGCCAAATCAATGTTATTATCCTCGTTTTGGCCCTGATTATCCCTTTTTAATCCAATTGCGTTTTTTTTCTGTTCGCTTGACATAATAAAATATTTATGCTATGATTCTCTAAAACCGACAAAGACCTGTGGGCAAAGGAATTTTTCTTAGTACTTAGGACAGTCTGGCTCAGGCTGGGCTGTTCCTCGGAAAAATTCTTAGCCGCCCTGTTTTAACCGGGCAGAACCTTGCAATTTCCCTCGCTTGCGGGGGATGCTTGCCCACAGATCTTTGCTGGTTTTTTTATTTTATCCGCATAATTTTATAATCCCTTAAATTTATATTAAAATCCCGCAACCCTCGTTCACCATTTAATCGGCCCGGTCATTCTTTCCACCTCTTCAAAAGTTGTCAGCCCTAAAAGAATTTTAATAATGCCGTCCTGCTGCAGTTCCACCATGCCTTTTTCTAAAGCTATTTTTCTGATTTCAACTTCAGTCGGTCCTTTTGGCAATAATTCTTCTATTTCATCGTTCATTAAAAACAGCTCAAAAGCTCCCAGCCTGCCGCGATATCCCACGCCGGCGCATTTTTCACAGCCCTTTTGCTTAAAAATTTTAAAGTCGGCTAATTTATTTTTATCAACCCGTTCCGGCAATTTTTTAATAAAATTCGCTATTTTTTCTTTTAAATCCGGCTCAATATTTTCCTGCGGAATTTTGCAATACTGGCAAAGTTTGCGCAAAAGCCTCTGGGCAATCACCAGGTTAAGCGCCGGGCCGATAATCGGGGCTTTGGCTCCCATATCAATAAGCCGAGGAATGGCGCCCGGAGCGGAATTAGTGTGAAGCGTAGAAAAAACCAGATGGCCGGTTAAAGAAGCGTTCATTGCGATTTCGGCCGTATCCAAATCCCTAATTTCACCGACTAAAATAACATCCGGGTCTTGCCGTAAAATTGAACGAAGACCACTCGTGAAAGTATAACCCGATTCCGGCATCACCTGCGTTTGCTGAATGCCTTTTAAATGATATTCAACAGGGTCTTCAATGGTTATTATTTTTATTTCCGGGTCATAAACGCGGTTTAAAAAAGCGTAAAGCGTCGTTGTTTTACCGGAACCCGTGGGCCCGGTGTTTAAAATCAAACCGTTTGGCTTAGCCAACTCTTCATCAACAATTTTAAGGTCGTCCGCCCTCATTCCCAAATCTTCCAAGCTTAACTGTATAGCCGACGGGTCCAAAATCCTTAAAACAATTGTTTCGCCGTATTCGGAAGGGATAACCGAAGTTCTCATTTCAATATCTTTTTTGCCCGCGCCAATTGAAAAACGGCCGTCTTGGGCTTCATTGTGGATATTAAGCTTTAAATGAGAAAGTAGTTTAATGCGCGCGATTAAAGCGCGATAGGTGACTACGTTGATATTATCCAAAACATCATGGAGAATGCCGTCAATGCGGTACCGCAACCGGCCGGTGTCTTTAGTCGCTTCCAAATGAATGTCGGAAACGCGATTAGTCATCGCGCCGGCAAGAATCAGCTCAAAAATTTGAGACGTGTAGGGACTTTTAAAATTAACAATCTCCTGTTTTACCAGCTCAAGGCTGGTTAACTTTTGAAGCAGTTCCTCAAGCCTAACCGCTTCAATCTCAACCCGGCCGCTGATTTCTTTTGCCGGCGGCACGACGAATTGGTAAAATTCCCAAACATGCCGAAGGCTATTTAAAGAAACAACGGCAATCTTAACTTTATTGCCTTTAGCCTCAAAATCCTTAACTGTTGCTTTAATTTCTTCTCTTTCAGGGTCAAACGCGATTAAAAACAAATGACCGGCCTTTTTCTCTATAACAGCGGCTTGTATTTTTTTAGCCGTTGCCTCGGCCAAGTTCCCTAAAGCTTCTATATTAATGGGAGCTTTAGCCATATTCATATATTGCAGCTTCAAATTTTCCGCCTTCCGTTGCGCGGCCCGTTCTTCCGCCTCTTTTCTAATCACATCCAGCTGCGCAGATAAAAGATTTTGCAAATCCTTGTCCTGAGCCATACTATTAGCTTTCAGCTTATAGCTTTTAGCTTATTGAAACAAGTTGATAAGTAAGGGCTTGGCCTAAATTTCGGAGCGCGAAGCGCGAACGAAATTTAGCTGCCAAACCTTATCCCTCACCTTTCAAAGATTTCATTATGATTAAACAAGATAATACAAATAATCAATACAATACAATTATCCAGAATATTTTTTAATAATTTGCCTCTTTGCCACGGAGCGACTAATCTTTAAAAGGTGAGGGGTCAGTGGTGGAAAAATTAAAGCTAAGGGCGTAGAATTTTGCAATAATCAAACCTTACCCTGTGAAATACTGCCTTGCCCTGTAAAATATCCGGCGAGGCTACTGCTAAAAGCAGTATTCCACAAGGCAAGGCAGTAGCCGCGAAGCGGCATTTCACAGGGTGCTCAATGTTGTGGTGAAATTTATTTCACTCGGCCCCATTAGATATATTACATCTAACGGGGTAAACATTAAGCCTCATTTATAAATTTCAACAACATTGGCAAATTTCAAGTTTTTAAAAGCCACGTTAAAAGATTATCGCGTGGGCGCTTTTACGGTAAGCTCCCGTTATACGGTCAAGAAAGTGCTTAAAGCCGTGGAACCGGGGCATAAATTTATCATTGAATACGGCGCCGGAGACGGCATTGTGACAAAAGAAATTTTACGGCTCCTGCCCAAAGACGGGCAACTGATTGTTATAGAATTAAATCAGGAATTTTTAAAAGAACTTGAGCGGATAAAGGACAAACGGCTGAAAATTATTAACGGCGATGTTATAAATTTATCAAAAAAATTAGAAGAGTTCGGTTTGCCTCGGATTGATATGATAATTTCCAGCATTCCTTTTACTTTATTAAAAAAACAACAAAGAGAAAGTATTATCAAACACACGGAAGATGCCCTGACTAAAAACGGCGTTTTTTTAATTTATCAATATTCCCCGATTCTTCTGCCGCTACTGAAAAAATATTTCAGCGAAGTTCACGTTGGTTTTGAACCGCGCAATTTTCCTCCATATTTTTTCATGACCGCGCGCAAAAAAGGCAAATTTTAAATTTGACAAAACTCAAAATACTGAATACAATAGTAATTAGTTTTTTATAAATATCATTTGCGGAATTTCTGGCAAAACTTGCCGGCCAGCGACTTGCCAGAAAATACCCCGGTTGGGACTTTTTTATTCCTTAATAATAATCCTAACCGGGGATTATTATTTTCATAAAAACTTGACAAAAGGTAGAAAATTTGCTAATATATATATTAGTTAAATTGCGGAT
>JBBUEA010000021.1:0-1386 GCA_038057035.1 Patescibacteria group bacterium
AGCGGATTAAAACCCGGAGTTGCCGCTTTTATATTAACAACCGTCACTTTAATAATAGTTTTTATTCCATTTATCAATGAAGTTAGAAACGGCGAAAGCGGCAATTTAACCGGCAGAGCTTTAAAGCTTGGTTTGATGGTTGGACTGCTGAACGGCTTAGGAACTGTTTTATTTCAAAAAGCAATAGTTGCCGCTGAAGATATGTCCAAATCTTACATTATTATTCTGGTAAGCCAACTGCCTGTTGCCGCTATCAACTCAATGATATTTCTGGGAGAACCTTTTACAATAAAAAAACTAGCCGGATTCATCGCTGCCGGCATAACGATTTTTCTTTTAGCGTGAGTTTTTCCTCTTACTAATGCAGCCGTCATCTCATGATAACGGCTGTTTCTTTTTTAAATACTCCTCAACCTCACGATACCGCTCGGGCGTACCGATGTCTTTACGAAACTCCCCTTTTTGAAGCTTATACGCATAATAATTATAACCGCGGCCCAAAAGGTCTGGCACCAGCTGATGGTCAATTTCGTAATAAGTTTTAGGCGGAATAAATTCCAGAATTTTTTTGGAGAAAATATAAGGCGCGGACATTCCCCAATAATTTTCCGGCCCGCCAGACTCGCTTCGCGACTCAAGTCGGGCAAGCAATTCTCCTTGATGGGGCTTTAAAAGAAATCGCGCCACCCTGTCATTCTCGCCCAAAACAGCCAAATCTGAATCAAGCGGATGATCGGTTTTCCGAACGGTCCCCGCGCCGATTGCGTTATCACGCGAAAAGTAAAAACGCTCTATCTCTCCGTAATCAATTTCATAAAACGTATCGCCGTAAAGAACAAAGAAATTATCGCCAAGTATATCCTCAAAATTTTTAATTCCTCCGGCAGTGCCTAAAATTTCCGGTTTTTCAAAAGCATAGTTGATTTTTACTTTCCACTTTAAGCCATTGCCAAAATAATTGATAATAACGCCAGGCAAATAATGAAGATTGACAAAAAACTCTCTAATGCCACTCTTTTTCAAAGCTTCAATATGCCATTCCAAAAGCGGTTTGCTTAAAAGCGGCGCCATAACCTTTGGGATATTCATCTTTTCCGTAACCGCGCGTAATCGCGTGCCAAAACCGGCTGATAAAATTACGGCTTGGGTGATTTTATTCGACATTCTTTTAATAAACCTGTTGCCTTATAATTTTTACCGCCTGGATTAAATTGCTGGCGGTAAAATCCGGTTTTACTTTATATTTTCCGTCTTTACCGCCATAACCGGTCTTTACCATAATAGTTTTAATGCCGGCGCGCCTACCAGCAAGAATATCTCCGGTGCTGTCGCCGATTAAAAAACTTTTTTTAATGTCAATTTTCAGCTCTTTAACGGCTTTTTTAA
>JBBUEA010000022.1:0-5247 GCA_038057035.1 Patescibacteria group bacterium
GTAAGGCAAAATCCGGCGCAAAGCTCTTAAAACAATTTTTAAAGACTGACCGTCCATAAAAGGGCCGATTAAATCAGCTGTTAGCTTATAACTTTTAATTTTTAGAACTTTATGCGTAATAAAAATACGGGGAAATTTTTCGCGAGTAAAAGAAACATAAAAATAGCTTTTATCGTCAGCCATTAAAATGTTGTAAACAGGCCGGAGTTTTTTTATCAACTGCGACTCAACAATCAGCGCCTTAACGCCTGAAGAAAGCCTGTGCAAAACCACCCGGTCGGCTTCTTTTTGAAGAAAACCCGTTTTGGAATCCCCGTCCTCCTTTAAATAAAAAGCCAGCCGGTTTTTCAAATTAACGGCTTTGCCGACATAAAGAGGCTTTTTTTTGTTGTAAAAAATATAAACCCCCGAAGTTTTCGGCGCTGTTTTAATTTTTTCAACTATAAGTTTGTTCACCGCAAAAACTTCAAAAGGCTCTGTCCGGTCATTTCTTTCGGCTTGGCTATATTAAGCAAATCAAGAATAGTGGGAGAAACATCGGCAAGTATTCCCACGCTTTCATTTTCAATCGCTCTTACCTCATCCGCTGTTTTTAAACGTTCAAATTCTTTGGCCACCACTATAACCGGCACCGGATTGGGGTCGTGTTTTGTTTCTGGAAGCGCGGTCAAGGGGTCAAAAAGCCGTTCGGCGTTGCCATGGTCCGCGGTAATAACCCAAATATAATTCTGCTCTTTAACTGTTTTATAAATAACGCCAAGCGATTCGTCAATCGTCTTAACTGCCGCAAAAGTGGCGTCATAATTGCCCGTATGGGCAATTACATCGGCATTGGCTAAATTCACCAAAATAAAATCATAGCCCCCTTCGCCTAAAGAACTTACAATTCTATCGGTAATGGCCGCAGCCATCATCTCCGGCGCCTGGTCCATTCTGGCGACATTTCGCGATGGAATCAAAACCCGGAATTCACCGTCAAAAGGCGCGTCACGCAAACCATTAAAAAAATAAGTGACGTGAGCGTATTTTTCGGTTTCCGCCAGCCGAAGCTGGTTCTTGCCGTTATTTTCAAAAACCTTACCCAAAGGCGCGTCTACCCTTTCCGGCGGAAAAGCCACCGGCATTGTAAAATTATCGCGATATTTGGTCAAAGAACAAAAATAAACATTTTTAAACTGTTTTGCGGCAAACCTTTGAAAATTGGGATTGATGAAAGATTCGGCGATTTGCCTCATGCTGTCTTCCCGAAAATTAAAAAAAATCACGGCGTCGTTTTCCCGCACGCCAAACTCCGGAGAACCGAAAAGTTTGGGCCGAAAAAATTCCTCATTAAGCCCGCGTTCAAAAGTTTTTTGAAGAATAGTTTTCGGATCAGCCTCTGCGGCTTCGCCTTCGCCGACAATAACCTTATACGCCTGCTCGGTTCTGTCCCAATAGCCCTCCCTGTCCATCGCGTAATAGCGGCCAGACAAACTCGCTAAAACTCCGACTTTATGCTTATTAATAATGTCATCCAATTTCCCAAGCAAAGAAACAACCGAACGCGGCGGCCCGTCCTTGCCATCGGCAAAAAGATGAAAATTCAACTTACCGATTTTTTCCCTGGCCGCCATCTCAACAAGCCCGGCCAAATGCTCAAAACTGGCATGGACATTCCCTTCGGTTAAAAGCCCGATTAAATTTACGGCGGAATTATTTTTAGCGGCGAAACTAAAAGCGTCTTTTAAAACCTTATTTTCAAAAAAACTGTTGTCGCGAATCGCAAGACTGATGCGCGGAAAATGCTGGTATAAAACCTTGCCCGCGCCGATTGTCAAATGGCCGACCTCGCTGTTGCCTTCTTCCCCCCAAGGCAAGCCAACGGCAATGCCGGACGCCTGTAAAGCGCCCAAAAGATAATGCTCCTTAAGATACTGGATATTTTTCAGCTTGGCATTATGGATTGGATTGCTGATATCCGGTTTGCCAATCCCCCAGCCGTCAAGAATTGTCAAGATAAGCGTTCTTTTCATGCTTCAAATTATACCTCGAACTTCAAACATCTAAAATATCCTTCTTTGACAAATAAAAAGCGGGGAACTATAATTATATACAGCAAAAGTCGCTTATTAAATTTTATGGAAATTTTAAATCGAATTTTTTTAAATCATTATGAATTCAAGTTTTCTCATTATGGGAGGGCTGGTTTTGCTCGCCGCTATTTTGGGCTATTTTTTTCGGCGCTTAACAGCCACCTACTCAATCAACTCGGCGGAACAAAAAGCCAAACTGGAAATAGAGTCGGCTAAAAATAAAGCCGAACAAATCGTCATTGAGGCGAAAAACAAGGCCGTTGGCATCCTGGAAGAGCTAAAAAACGAAGAAAAAGAGCGCAAACTCCAGCTTTCTCGTTTGGAAGAACGGCTTATTAAAAAGGACGAATCGCTTGATAATAAAGAAAACGACCTTAAGCGCCAAGAAAATGAAATTGAAAAAGAATTCAGCGCTATTAAAGAAAAAACCAATCAGCTTGGAGAATTAAAACAGCAAGCAATCAAAAAACTTGAAGAAGTTGCCGGACTTAACCGCGAAGAAGCAAAAAACCGGCTGTTTAAAAGTTTGGAAGAGCTATATAGAGAAGACTTGGCTATTGCCTTGCAGAAACAAGAAAAAGAAAGAAAGGAGGAGATAGAAAAAAAGGGGTTGGAAATAATGATTACCGCGCTTCACCGCTATGCCAGGTCTCACGTTGCCGACGCTACTACTTCATCGGTTAATCTTCCCAATGATGATATAAAAGGCAAAATTATCGGCCGGGAAGGACGCAATATCAAAACCCTGGAAAAACTGACTGGCGTGGAAATCATAATTGACGAAACTCCGGAAAGCTTAACCCTGTCTTCTTTTGACCCGTTCCGCCGGGAAATAGCCAAAATGGCCCTGGAAAAACTTATTAAAGACGGGCGCATCCAGCCCGCTAAAATAGAAGAAAAAGTGGAGGAGGCTCGCCAGGAACTGGATAAACGAGTCGGGGAAATCGGCGAAGCCGCGGCTTATGAATTAAAAATTTTGGACTTGCCGAAAGAAGTGCTTTATCTCCTTGGCCGTTTGAACTACCGCACCAGTTACGGCCAGAATGTTTTAATCCATTCCATTGAAATGGCGCATCTTGCCACAATGATTGCCCAAGAACTGGGCCTTGATGTTGAAGCCGCGAAACGGGGCGCGCTTCTGCACGACATCGGCAAAGCCATAGACCACGAAACAACCGGAACTCACGTTGAGCTCGGCAGAAAAATCCTTAAAAAATACGGGGTGGATGAAAAAGTAATTCAGGCAATGCAGTCTCATCACGAAGAATATCCGTTCGCCTCGCCAGAATCTTTTATTGTCACAGCCGTTGACGCCTTGTCCGCGGCCAGACCGGGCGCCAGACGCGATTCGGTTGAAAACTATCTTCAGCGGCTAGAAAATCTGGAAAAAATCGCCACCGGTTTTGAAGGCGTTAAAAATGCTTACGCGATTTCAGCGGGCCGGGAAATCAGGGTTTTCGTGACTCCGGAAAAAATAGACGACTTCGGAGCGCTTCAGCTGGCCCGCAATATCGCCGCTAAAATAGAATCCGAACTAAAATATCCCGGAGAAATAAAAGTTAATGTTGTCAGGGAAGTAAAAGCTGTTGAATACGCGCGGTAGTGAAAAGTGGCTTTTTATGCTATAATTTGTTATACTATATAATAAAAGTAAAAAGGTCGGTTTTCTCTAAAATTTCAAATTTTCAAATGACAAAAGAAGGTCTTGTGCAAGCGGTAATGCAAGCGGCCGGCTTAGAGGTCAAAAAACAGGCTCACCAAATTGTTGACGCTGTTTTTGACACTATTATGAAAACGATGGCGCGCGGCGAAGACGTAATTGTCACCGGTTTCGGCAAATTCCGAGTCGTCAAAAGAGCGGCTAGAATGGGAGTTAACCCAAGGACTGGTGAAAAAATCCAGATCGCCGCTTCGGTCAAGCCAAAATTCAGCGCCAGCAAAGTGCTGAAAGAAGCTGTTAAATAATTAAATCCGGCAAATAGTGAGGAAAATTTGCCGAACGATAAAACCCCCCTTGGTTAAACCAAGGGGGGTTTTAAATTAAAATCCCTTTTCTTTGTTGCAACAAAGAAAAGGGATTCCTCACCTTGATAGCTAATTAAATTATACCGTCAAACCGTTAAAAAACGGTGTTCAAAAAATCACCCAGTTTTTGCTCAAGCCGGCTGAAAAAAGACGGATTTTGGGCAGTTTGCTGATAATATTGGGTTTCCGCAAGCCGTAAACCTTCTTCATTATTCGCCTGCTGAATTTTCGCGCCGTTGAAATATCCATAAACAACGAAAATTGCAAAAACCGCCACCAAAGCCAAACCCGCGGCCGCTATCCGGCTTTCCGCAAAAACAAATCTTAAATAGCCGAAAAGCCGCTGTTTAGACGTTTCAATTTTTTTAGATGATAAAATCAAAAAACGGGCGCGCTGGCTGAATTCCCGGTCCGGCGTTATATTTTGAAACGTTTTTAATTTTTTAGTTATTTGATCCATTATTTAGTATCTTTTTTAAGCTGTTTAAAGCTCGGTGCTGCAGAACCCTGACCGCGCCTTCGCTTTTGTTCAAAGCCGCGGCTATTTCCTGATGCGACAATTCTTCAATAAAACGCATCACAATTACATCCTGATAATCAGACGGCAAACTGACAAGCGCGATTTTTATCTTGCCCAGTTCTAATTTAGCTTCAAGTTCACCGGCCAAATCCGAATAATCGGCAACTTCGCTTATTGCTTCAAGACCGATATGACTGCGGCTTGTGCGATAATGGTCAATCACGGCGTTTCTGGCAATCCGGTAAAGCCAGCTTGTAAAAGGGAAGCCCTGATGTTGGTAAGAATCAATATTCTGCCAAGCGCTTAAAAAAACTTGCTGGGTTAAATCCTCGGTAATCTGCTTATTGCTTACTTTTAAATAAACAAAACGATAAATCTGATTCAGATGTTTATCATAAAGCAAGCCAAAAGATTCCGCACTCCCCTGCTTTGCTTTTTTAATTAATTCTTTATCTTCTATCATATAAAACGATAAGAAACGTTAATGGTTACCGGAGCGGGCTCTCACACCAATTGAGTTTAAGATAACGTAAGTATCTTTAAGCCTTCCCTTAAGCTGCGCTAAAGCCCTAGCTTGTAATTTAAGATTAGATTCTCTGCGATAAGCATCCTTTTCAGAAAGATAAGCTT
>JBBUEA010000023.1:0-11632 GCA_038057035.1 Patescibacteria group bacterium
AGATGTTATCACTTTACAAACTTAGGTGTCGGATATCTATCTGAACCTAGACATATTATTATTGATAAATTTTGTATTCTAATCAAATTGTTGAATTATCCAGATTTAAATAATGTCATAGTATCTACCTAATTACTTCCCATGACACTTTTTATACTTCTTCCCTGAACCGCATGGACAAGAGTCATTGCGGCCGATTTTTTTGCCGTTAACAGCGCTAACTTGAGGACCGGCTGGCTTCATAACCGCTTGATTTTCAGCTGAAGATATTGCCGACGCCGCATCCAATCCGGTTTCTTCAACAGCCTGCAATGTGCCGACAAAAATAACGCTCTCAAAATTTTTCATCATAATTTTATACAGCTTGTGCGCTTCGCGCCGGTATTCAACAAGCGGGTCGTGCTGACCGTAAGCGCGAATCCGCACCGATTCCTGCAAAGCTTCCAAATTTTCCAAATGCTCCATCCATAACATATCAAGAGAACGAAGCAAACGAAGACCGATAAATTCTTGCGCTGCAGCGTTCAACGAACGGATTAATTTATTTTCAACGGCTTTTTTGACAAAAGAACGGAGTTTTTCTCTGGCTGTTTCGTGATAATCTTTTGATAAATCATTTTTTAAAACATCAAATTCAGCCGCGTTTTTAACCAATTTAGCCGCTTCAAAAACATTTTTAATTTCTTCAAACGGCCATTCCGCGACTTCCGACTGGGCCGAAACAGCGTTGACAAAATCATCGGAATAATTTTCAACGCCGGTTTTTAAAAACGGCTCCAAAGATTTTTTTTCAATCGCCTCAATAATCGTCCGGCGCTCCGCGTAAATAGCGCTGCGTTGTTTATTCAAAACATCATCGTACTCCAAAAGATGCTTGCGAAGGTCAAAATTAAAGCCTTCAACTTTTGACTGCGCCTGATTAATGGCTTTAGTGACGGTCCGCGACTCAATCGGCATATCCTCGGGAAAATTAAAAGTAGTCATTAAACTTTGCAAACGCTCGCCGCCGAATATCCGTAGAAGGTCGTCGTCCAAAGAAAGGAAAAACTGGGACGAACCCGGGTCGCCTTGCCGGCCGGCGCGACCGCGCAACTGATTGTCAATCCGGCGCGCCTCGTGCCTTTCCGTGCCGATAACATGCAGACCGCCAAGCTCTTTCACTTTTTGCGCCTCAAGCAGATTAAACGGATTACCGCCCAAAATAATATCAACGCCGCGTCCCGCCAAATTAGTGGCAACAGTCACCGCTCCAAAACGGCCGGCTTGGGCGATAATCGCGCCTTCACGCTCATGATTTTTAGCGTTTAAAACTTCATGGGGAATGCCGGCGTTTTCAAACAAACCATGGAAAATTTCATTTTTTTCAATTGAAGCCGTGCCTAAAAGAACCGGCTGGCCGATTTTGTTGCGTTTTTTAATTTCCTCAATAAGAGCGGTGTATTTACCTTGACGATTTTTTAAAATCAAATCCGGCAGGCTTTTTCTGACCATCGGCCGGTTAGACGGAACGGTAAAAACGTCAAGATTATAAACTTTGTGGAATTCCTCGGCCGAAGTTTGGGCCGTTCCGGTCATGCCGGAAATTTTTTCATAAAGCCGGAAATAATTCTGAATTGTAATCTGGGCGAAAGTCCGGTTTTCCTGCTGAACCAAAACCCCTTCTTTGGCTTCAATCGCCTGGTGCAAACCACCGGAATATCTCCGGCCCGGCAAAAGCCTGCCGGTAAATTCATCCACAATTATTATTTCGTTGTTTTTAACAACGTAATCGCGGTCACGCCTAAAAAGCGCCTTTGCCTTAAGGCTTTCCTGAAGAAAATGAACCAAACGAAGATTAGCGGCGTCAAAAAGATTTTTCACGCCGATCATTTTTTCGGTCTTACTTATGCCGGCGTCGGTGATATTTACGCTTTTTCTTTTTTCTTCCACCAAATAATCGGCTTCCGGCTCCAAACGGGAAACTATCCTACTGAAAGTTTTATAATACTCGCTGGATTCTCTGTCCGGCGCCGCGATGATAAGCGGGGTGCGCGCCTCGTCAATCAAAATACTGTCCACTTCGTCAATAATGGCGTAATAATGCCTGCGCTGGACCTGATCAGCCTGCCTGTAAACAAGATTGTCGCGAAGATAATCAAAACCGAATTCATGATTGGTGCCGTAAGTGATGTCGCATCGGTAAGCTTCTTTTCTTGAAATCGGTTTTAAAAAATCTTCTACTACCTTAAAACTACCAAGGATGTCCCTTTCTTCGTCTTTTAAAGAACTTTCTAATTTTACATTGTCATTAATATATTTCGGGTCATATATTAAAGCGTTATCATGGGTTAAACAAGCGACTGACAAACCAAGCGCGTAATATATCTGCCCCATCCAGACAGCGTCCCTGCGAGCAAGATAATCATTAACAGTCACTATATGTACGGCTTTGCCGGTCAAAGCGTTAAGATACGCCGGTAAAGTCGCGACCAAAGTTTTGCCTTCACCGGTCATCATTTCGGCAATTTTGCCCTGATGCAGTACCGCGCCGCCTATAAGCTGAACGTCAAAATGCCGCTGTTTTAATGTTCTTTTAGCCGCTTCCCGAACCAAAGCAAAAGCCTCCGGCATAATAACATCCAGTCCGGCTTCGCCTGATTTTGCCTTTTCACCCAAAGAACGGGAGTAAGCCAGCAATTCATCCGCGTTTAAAAGTTCAAACTTCGCCTCCAAACTGTTAACAGCCGTAACCAGCCCGTCAAAATTGTCTGATGGTTGAAAAAGTTTTAAAATCTTCTGCCACATCTTCTTAAAGATAAATTTAACCGAGTTATCCACAATTTACAAATGAAACGAGCAAAGTATAATTCAATTTATATAAAATGATTGAAACGAACCATAATAGCGGCAAACATCTCCTGGCGGAGATAACCTGCCTTAACTCAAAAAATTTAGAGAATACGGCTTTTATAAAAAAATTCTTCAACAATATAATAGATGAGTTGAACCTTACGCTTATTGCTCCGCCGAAACTTTTCAAATTTCCTCCTCCGGGCGGAGGTATTACCGGATACTGCGTTATTTCGGAATCCCACATCGCCATCCATACATGGCCGGAAAAAAATTATTTTTCTTTTGATATTTTCTCCTGCCGAAATTTTGACGAAAAAATAATTGAAAGGATTCTGAATGAATCCTTTCAAATAAAAAACTGCAAAAAAACCGTTCTCAAGCGCGGACTCAGCATCAACTACTTAACCGGCGGGGTTTAACGCTTTTCGCTGTTTTATATTTTTTAATTTCTCCCAGCATCTTAGCGCGGCTAAAATCAATCGCCTGCCGTATATCTTGAGCTTTAGTTTCAACGCGCAAAATTTTCCCTGGCAAACGGATATCAATTTCGGCGCGAAAAACATCGCCGCTATGGTGATGCTTTGTTGTTCTTGCAAGTTCCGCCCAAATTTCCGCCGAACCTTCTTTTGACCAACGCTTTAAAAAATGCTCCAAGCCGCCGATTTTCTTTTCAAAATAATCGGACAATGCCGGCGTTATATCCAAATTTGTGCTTTTAAGATGAATTTTCATCCCTCACCCTTCAAAGATCGCTTAATTGTTCAAATTAAGATTTCTAATTTAAAATACGCAATTATTTCAACACTTATATTTTTATAACACTTCTTAGCGCGGAGCGACTTATCTTTGAAGGGTGAGGGATAAAGTCAATACCCCGCCTTGCGGAGGGGTATTGCTGCAAAGAGGCTATTTCTTTTTCTTCTTGCCTCCTTTCTTTGCTTTCTTATTTGTCGCCATCTGAGAGAAAGCAATATTTAATAATAATTGCCGCCGGGAAATCGTCGACTAAACAATCCCCCAATCGGTTTTAGATACTCTTTTGAGTTCCTGCTTTTATTATAGCAATTTATTTTTAAAAAATTTTCAAAAATCTGTGGATAACTTATTTAAGATGAAAAATTTCTTCTTCAAGTTCGATTTGAAAATCTTTTTTAATTTTATGTTTCGCGAGAGCGATTAAATTCCTGACATCAGCTGAACTGGCTGAAAGCACATTGACTATAAAATTAGGATGTTTCGGCGAAATCATCGCGCCGCCTGATACCACGCCTTTTAAACCGGCTTCCGATAAAAGAAAAGCCGCGGGCACAACCGGAAAAGGGTCGGTTTTCACCGCTTTAGAAAATAAGGAACGGGATTTTAGCGGAATGGAATCCAAAACAACGTTTTTAAAAATACTGCCGATATTATAATACTCAAGCGGATGCCGTTCGCGGCGATAACTTATTTTATTTTCAATAGCTTCTTTAATGGCCCCACGCTTTCCGACCTGAAGTCCAAGCTCAACTGATAAAACAATTTCTTTATTTTTCTGTTTTTTTTCGCCAGAGGCGAATCCCTGCCTGCCGGTAGGCACGGTGTCTTTGACGGAAAAAATACTGGAACGGTATACGAACTTACACTGACTATTCGTCCTTTTGACGAATTTAAAATCCGAAACCTTGATACTAGAAACCGTTAAAACCGAGTTTTTAATTTCTCCGCCAAAAGCTCCGGCGTTGCCGCGAACCGCTCCTCCTATAGTGCCGGGAAGACCGCCGGCCCATTCCAAACCGCTTAAAGAATTCACAACGCAAAAATCCAGCAAGTCTTTAATTAAAACTCCTGCTCCGGCGGTAATGACATTTTTTTTGACGCTGATATCTTTTAAGTCCGGCTTTAAAACTAAACCGTCAAAACCGCTGTCGTCAAATAAAACATTAGTGCCGGCGCCAAGGATAAAGATTTTGCCTGCCCCGTAGGGTTGCGAAGCAACTCCTTCGGGGTTTTTGCGCTTCCAATTTTTTAAAGCTTCAATGACATTTTCCAAACTTTTTGCGTGAAAAAAATATCCGGCTGGACCGCCGATTTTATAACTCCCGTATTTTGCCAATAAAACATTTTTTTGAATTTTCATAGAATTATCGCCCGAATTTACGAATTTTTACGAATATACGAATTCGTATATTCGTATGTTATTCGTAAATTAGCGCGATTGATATTAAGCCCTTAAATAATAACCCTGCCGACAGCCGCAAGTGGTGACCTCCAATTCTTTTTAGTTTTAAGTGAGTGCGCTCCTTGCGGCTGACGGCAGGGTTACACTATTAAATATAAAAGAAACCCCGCCTGCTGTAAATAAATACAGCAGGCGGGGAAGAATTGAGATAATCCTTGGTAGATATCATCGCTAAGGATTACCCACTTAACGTTATAATACCAAACAAATCAATAAAAAGCAAGTGGATGTATAATGCAGTGCAAAACTCAACTGCCAACCGCCGGAAAATCAGGACATAAAGTT
Organism: Patescibacteria group bacterium; assembly: GCA_038057035.1. GTDB lineage: Bacteria > Patescibacteriota > Minisyncoccia > UBA6257 > JACPKE01 > JACPKE01. The sequence goes on from JBBUEA010000023.1 coordinate 5,336, forward strand.
TTAAATTCAGCCAAAAAATCATTATGTTTTTTGCTGTTATAAAGAATAGATGGAATTCCCAAGCTTCTTGCGGCTTTAATATTCTCCAGCTTGTCATCTATAAAAATAGCGTCCTGTCTTTTAATTCTAAACTCGTAAAACACATGAGCCAAAAACATCGGGTCTGGTTTGGCTAACCCAACATCGCAAGACAAAAAGATTCTCCTAAAAAGCTTGGGAAGGTCTTTACATATCTCACAAGAACGTTCCCAGTGAATCACATCTATATTGGATAAAAGAATAAGAGTATAGCCGGCTTTCTTGGCCTTTTTCAAAAAATCGCAATAATTTTTATTAGGCTTGATTAAAATCCGATTCCAAAACTTTACAAAATCTTCATACAAAACACCAACTTTTAAATAAGCGCATAAATTAGTATGAAAATCTTGCGGACTAATTTTACCCAAAGAAAATAGCTTATAGAAAACAGTATGTTAAAGATTTCTTAATTTATCGTCAAGGTTATAGTTGGAATATTCTTTAATTACCCTATCAAACTTAGTATGGTCGGTTTCAAGAATAACTCCTCCTAAATCTGAAATTATATGTCGCACCATTCAACGCTCCTTTCTTTAGCCAGAGGTTAATCCCTGCCTGCCGGTAGGCAAGCGCCTTTGGCGGAAATTTTTAAAAATATAACTGACTTCATAATAAAACAAATTTTTAATTTTTGCAAAAACGGCTCGTAAAAATACGAGCCGTTGAAATTCACCACAAAAAAATTCTTATAATAACGCGAACCTGAAATTTTTTAAATCGGTTTATTATCTCTTTTAAATATAATAAATTTATAACCGAGATAATTCCATATAAAAGCTGTGCCAACCGCGATTAAAGCCGAAATATTAGCCCAAATTTTAGGATTAATATTGTTTAAAGGTCCTATAACATTATTAATAAAAGACGCGGTGCTTACATTGATTAAAAACCCTATTAAAGTAAAGGCCGCGAATTTAACGTACTCCCTAAACGCAACCGGGGTATTACTCTGAAAAGTCCAAAAATTATTCCATAAATAACTGTTAGTAGCGACAATCAAAAAAGCGGCGCTGGTAAAAAAGACAAAATGAATGCCGTTGGTTTTACCGTACCAAGCTATGAAAAAATTAAGCACGCTAAGATATAAAATAAAATTCAAACTGCCCACAGCGGCAAATTTAGCGAATTGGCGCAAAAACGGCAGAAAATTCGACAAATAATTCAATAACCAAAGCGCCGAAGGGGCCAGCAAGCTGAATCCGGAAACTGAACCGAAAACAAAAACCGCCGACGGGTTAAAACCGATGTTTAAAAAAACTGGCACAAGAAGAGCGCCGAATAAAAAACCGATAACAGCGGCTAAATAAAAATCTTTATTAGACATTAATTATTTAAAAATTTAATAATTAAATCCGGCAAATCCGGCTGGTTTTTTAAAATATCGGTTCCGTGGCCGCCGGTTTCATAAATTTTAATTTCTTTTTTAACGGCAACCGGAACCGCTTCATAAAGTTTCTGATTCTGCGCCGCGTTAACTTCGGCTCGTCCGTCGTCTTTTGCGCTTGCCAGAAAAACCTGTTGGTCCGGCTTTAAAATTTTTATCAAAGACTTGGTTTCAACGCCGCGATAATTCAACCCGGCTGAAAGCAGAACCGCTTTCTTAAATTCCGAATTTTCAGCCAGCCATTGAAGGCTTAAATTAGCTCCTATTGAAGCGCCGATTAAAAATATCATTTCCGGCTTAGCGCCGCGCGATTTTAAAAATTCAATGCCGGCTTCCAAATCAAAAATGCCGTTTTGATGCTCTTTATCGCTGAATTTTAAAAAACCTGACGGGCCCTGCTCTGATTCGCCATGCCCCCGCAAATCAATAGCTAAAGCTCCATAGTCGGCGTTAAGCAATTTTTCCGCAAATGAATCCCAAGATTCCTTTGTCGCCGGCATCATATGAATCAACAAAATCCATCCCCTGACAGAAACCTGCGGCTTTTCCGGCTCAAAAAGATTGGCCGCTATTTTCTTATTATCTTTTGTTGTTATAAAAATTTTCTTTTTCATATCAAAATTCAATCTAAGGAAGTTCTACTTCCTTAGATTGAATTATTCACGCAACCTTTTGTAAATCGCGATTTCCACTTCTTCGCGACTGGCGGTATGAACGCTCCGGCTTAATGCTCGGGCTTTTTCTCCAATAACCGAGTCGCCAACCGGCGCCATTGAAGTTTTGATATTAAAAGGCGCTGACGGCTGACCGTTAATCAAAATTCTCAAATAAGCGTTGAAGTTTTCTATATTAATCAAATCATTAACCGAAAAAGCCGGCTCAAAATGCTTTTTCAAAAAATCAGCGTCCTGAATGCCGACCCGAAAACTGACTATGGAACCGACGTTGCCGAAAACCGAATCCCTGATTTTTTCCGTCAGCTGGGCGATAAACTGATGGGCTACCGTCAAACTTAACTGATACTTCCTCGCTTCCGAAAGAATAATGGAAATGGAATCGGTGGTAAAGTTTTGAAACTCGTCAATGTAAAGAAAAAACCTGCGGCGCTGTTCTTTAGGCAAATCAACCCGGCTAAAAGCGGCCATCAGGATTTTTCCGACAATTATCATTCCAAGAAGATGGGCGTTGATATCGCCGAGCCGACCCTTGGCAAGGTTCACCAGCAGAATTTTACCTTCATCCAAAACCTTGCGGAAATTAAAAGACGAACGCGGCTGGCCGATTATGGGCCGAAGATAATCATTAGCGATAAAATTATTGAATTTGGAAGTAATGTAAGGCGTCATATTCGCCAAACTCGCTTCACCGCCGGCTTTAACCGCTTCTTTTTCCCAAAAATCAATGGTTGTGGGATTGGAAATCCGGGCCAGTTTTTTCTTGCGCCACTCGGCGTCTGTGAAAACCCGCGGCACTTCAATTAAAGTCGCTGGTTCACTTTGAAAATCTTCCATTAAAAGCAAAAGTGCGTTCCGCATATATTGCTCAAACATCGGACCCATTGTCTCCGCGACAAACAGTCTATTAAAAATGCTTTGCATTTCATTGACGATAAAAGTTTTTTCCTCGGGCCGGTTAAAATCATATTCCAGCATATTAAGGCCAACCGGACGGTTAATATCGGTCGGGTCAAATAATATAACATCTTTTATCCTTTCTTCCGGAATCATTCCGATAATGGAATTAACCAAATCGCCGTGAGGGTCAATAATAGCGACGCCTTGGCCGTTTTTAATATCCTGGGCTATTAAATTAGTCATCAAAGTTGATTTGCCAGTGCCGGTCTGACCTATTAAATAAAGATGGCGCTCGCGGTCCTCGTTTTGAATGTAAACCGGCTTTGTCTGTCCGCGAAAAACACTCTCACCTATTAAAACGCCGCCGCTTGAAAGGCCGGGAAGATTTGCCGGCGGAGCCGCTTCTTTTGCGTTCAGCCATTTAATGCGCGGCACTTCCAAAGAACGGCTTGGAAGATGAAACAAACTGGCCAGCTCTTCAACGTTCAAAATCATCGCCTGTTTTTCTTCAAAATTCCTGAAAATAAAATTAAAATTGAAATTGTTGAGATTACGCGGGGAAGAAATTTTAAACTCGTTTCTAAGCGGGCTGGCAAATTGGGAAAAAGAGCCGGATAACGCGCTGAAAATTTCATTGGCCCGGAACTGGCTAGCCGCCGACGCAACCAAGCGAAAATTTATTTCCACGAGCGGCTTGGAAGCTTTTTTCTGCAAAGCCTGAACCGCCTCTTCGTTGACATTAATCGGCGCGTTCTTTTTATCGTCATTTTCTTTTTGCCGGGGAAACAGCGCTTTTGAAAACCCTTTTAAGATTTCCGTTCCCGGGCTTAAAACCGCTTCAACTTTTTCGCCTTTTTTTAATTGGTTAATCGCGCTTAAAACGCTTTTCTTTGCGCTTTTCGGGGCCGGCTTAATAAGAACCTGCAAAGCCGCGCCTTCGCCGATTTCGTTTAACCTTGAAAGATTGCTTAAAATCGGCGCCACGGTGTCAATGCCGGCTTCTTCGTAAGTCCGGATAGGCAGAATAAAACTTTGTTTAAGAGACAGATAGCCGCCGGCCGCCGAACCTTGGGGATTAAAAACAGTATAATCGTCGGTTTCTTTGACTTCGGCGCCGGGCCAAAGCCCCTGAATCTGACGCTGAAGCCATTCAACATTATCGGCTTGAACCGCCGCGTAAAAATGTATTTCTTCGCCAACATGATGAACTGCGGCCTCAAAAACAGCCGGCCATTTTAAACCAACCAGCAAACTGAAAAGCTGTTCAGTCACGCTGATTTCTTTTTTTAAATCAGGCGGCTCCGGTTTTTCTTCCTTCGGTATCCTGATTAAAAGCAAACGAAGATTTAAAAGCTTGCCCAGTTTAGGCCGGCCGACAATCAAAAAATAAAAATATAAAAATGCGCCGACAAACAAAACGCTAAACGGGAAAATTAAATAACCCATATAAATTATTTTAACATTCCACGGCCGCGCATTTCTTCATAAAACTTATCTGTTAAAGCGTCGTGAAAAGCGTCTTCAATAAAAAATCCGCTTTTTTTCGCTTCTGATACGGCTTTTTTTAAGCCTTGATGAAAAACAGCGTCAATCAATTTTTCAATCTTGAGTTTTACTTCCGCTGGCGCATCTTTAAGATAGGAAGGCAAAACACCGCTGTCCTGGCTTGATTTCTGAACAACTGATTGGCCGCTTTGGTTAGAAACCTGATTAATCATTGGCTTTAAAAACTGCCTTATCAGTTCTTTTTCAGAAATATCTTTATATTCCGGTAAATTCCTTTTCTCGCTTACTTCCCTGCCCAACTTTTCAATATCCACTTCCAAAGCGTTATGTTCAAAGTTTTGATTAGAATCCAGCATTACTGTAATTATAACGGTTTTTACCCATGTTTCACAACAACAACATCTCCGTCCTGAACAATATAATCCTTGCCTTCCAAACGGATTTTCCCCTGTGATTTGGCGTTGTTCCAGGAACCGGCTGAAATCAATTCCTGCCAGTCAATCGCTTCCAGTTTTATAAATTTTTTCTCAAAATCAGTATGAATAACGCCGCTGGCTTGGGGCGCTTTCATTCCCTTTTTAATTGTCCAGGCGCGCGTCTCATCCTCGCCGGTGGTAAAAAAACTCATTAACCCCAGAACTTCATAAGATTTCCTGATAAGTTCCGTGACGCTCGCTTCTTTTGATAAATCAACAATAAGATAATCCGCGCCAAGAGATTTAATTTTATTTTTCAATTCATTGCTGACATCGCTTTCTTTTCCATTTAAAAGATATATCTGGGATTTTGCTGTTAAAAAACTTAATTCCCTGACAACCGCGCTTTCAGCCAGTTCTTTTTCCATATTTATAATAAGAATATTTTTATTGAGCTCAACGCCGATTTTTTTAAGAATTTCCAAATCTTTTAATTTTTCTTTGGAAGTTTTGGCTTCCTTTTCAAGACTGGCCAGACGTTTAACGGCAGTGTCCAAATCTTTAAAAACAAGTTCAGTATTGATAATTTCAATATCCCGCAACGGGTCAACGCCGGTTTCAACGTGGATTATTTCATCCGATTGAAAACAGCGCACAACTTCAACAATCGCGCTTACTTCCCTGATATGCGCCAAAAACTGGTTGCCTAAGCCCTCGCCTTTGTAAGCGCCTTTTACCAAACCGGCGATGTCGTAAAACTCCACGACAGCGGGAATGACTTTTTTTGAATTGCTTAAAACCGCCAATTTTTCCAGCCGCTCGTCCGGCACAGAAACAACGCCAACATTAGGGTCAATGGTGGCAAACGGATAATTGGCGATATTCACCTGCTGATTGGTGATAATTTTAAAAAGGGTTGATTTACCGACATTTGGCAAACCGACTATGCCGATGGATAATTTCATAGTATTCCTTTAATTTCTCTTAAAATTTCTCTTGGCAACGGCTCTCCAGCCTTAGTAACTCCCGGATACCGCCAGGCGCTAATGATTTTGCGTTTATTCTTTTCATCCTGAACCATTACCCAAATTTCCGACTTTTTTCTGGAGCCTTTGACAGCCTGCATCATAACAATAGTATCAGGAACAATGCCGAATTCAATCCTGTTCGGGCTATTAATAACTCTCTGAACGCGACTTTCGGAAAGCCGGTAGAATCTCATTTTATCATAACTGTGTTGAGTCCAAAAAAGTTTTTTCATAATTCTATATTATAAGCGCTCTAAATGACATCGCAAGTCATTCAGTGAATGACTTGCGATGTCATTTAGATATAAAAT
>JBBUEA010000024.1:0-2207 GCA_038057035.1 Patescibacteria group bacterium
AAGCCAAGATCTTTTATAATAGCGGGAAGCGCATTTTTTATCTCATAGTCTTTTTGTTCATAAGGGTTGCTCAATCCAAATGGAAATTCTTTTTCAGATTTCTCTTTAATACCAGCATTCACCGATTGTTGCAGTTCAAAAAAAGCAAAGTTTTGAAAAACAAAATAACCGACGCTACCTACGACAAAAACTAAAACTACAATAACTGCAGTTAAGATATTTTTGTTCATATTATTTTTATTTTATTTTCGACGTTTATGATTATGTTAAAATAATTATAACATAAAGAATTTTGGTTTTCGGCAAGCCGAAGTTGTGGGTAACTTCACCCTGTTAAATGGGTCCACGAAACGGAATTTAACAGGGTAAACCCTGTTAAATAATTTTAAATTTTTTAATATGTTTTATTATACCTATATTTTAAAATCAGAAAAAGACAAGAAGTTTTATACTGGATACACTAAAAATTTAAAATTAAGATTTGAGCAGCATTTCAAAGGGCTTGTTGAGTCTACAAAAGATAGGAGACCATTAAAATTGATTTAGGGTCTTGTCTAGAAGATTTTGTTAAAATCTCTAGAAAGCGCATAAACTATCAAGTTCATATTTTCGTTCCCATACGCCCTTTTTCCATGCCTTACCTTTCGGCCACCATGGGTTGCGCGGTGGATTTTTCATATTTGTATCTACGAATCCGTTAGCATATGGGTCAATGAGGACACATTGTGTTTGGCGATTGATCAATCCGATAAAAAGTTTTTTCAGTCTTTCTTCTCTGTTAATGAATCGCAAATATGGCCACACTTGATTTGTGGAGTCCCGCAACCACATAGCGGGAATGTCGCCGGTCGCGACGAATGTATCGGGTGCCCCGCTTTTGTTTTTGCGGTAATGTGTCGTGGTATCAAGCGTGTTCGGCAGACACTGTTCAAACATTCGTCGCAAGTCGGCGTTGTGAATTTTTGCAGACACGTCCGCGATTGTTTTCTCAATAATCTCACTACGAAACAACCTGCGCTTTTCTGACGGCCGGGATTTTAGTTTTGCAAAATTTCGAAACTTCTTTGTCATATTGTTTTAAAATTTTCAAGATAATCTAGTAAATCATTCAATTTGCATGTGGCGAGTCCGATAACAGTATCGGCGGCACCATAGTAAACATACAATTCGTCATCAACAATAATTGCCGCCGATGGAAATGTCACATTCGGCACAAGTCCATCTCTTTCGTAATTCATAACAGCTTGCAAAATATATCCCGACGCTCTTGCAATTAGTTTATGTGGCTCGTTTATATCGGCAAGCGCCGCCGTGATGGTCCAAGTATCGGACATTGATTCGGCGGAATAGATAAAAAGCCACCCTCGATCTGTTTTTATCGGTGGCGCGCCAAGTTCCGGGCCGCGATGGAGCCACCAATCTGTTCCGAGCAGTGCGGTTTCCTTTGAATTTTTAAGAAAATCGTTCCACTCTTTTTCTGAAGGTTGAAGTAATTTTTCCAGCGATTCATAATAGCGAACCGCGACATGAGAGTTTGTGGAATCGGCAGAAATTGTAAGAGCTAGGCCAATCTTTTTTTCATTGACTAATTCGGGAAAAAGAGCGGACGCTTTTGACCGTGCGGGCGGCCCAATAATTCCGTGTTTTTCCACAGAAACAAAATCTTTTGTTGTCGCAAGCGCGATACGGACATTTGGCTTTTTATTTTTGTCTTCAAGAGGAGCGTCTATCGCCGTATAAGTGATGTAGAAAGTGTCGCCAAATTTTGTAATTCTTGGATCTTCACAACCGAAACGGTCGTAGTCCGTGTCTGGTGAGATAAACGGTTTATCACTCGCAACAAAACTTTTTCCATCTCTGCCTTCAGCATAACCGATATACGATACTTGGTTTGCAAAACGAAATCCCGGACGAGTTAATCGTGGCGCCGTCTGTTTCAATGTATCTGGATATGTTCGGTACAACATCCTAAAAACATTCTCGTCACGAACAACGCTGGGATTAAAAACAGCTTTCGCTTCCCACGCAACATCTTTTCGAGGTATTAAAATTGGTTGTGCGTTTTCGTCGCTAGGATACCGCGAAAGATGAAATTTTGATTTTGCCATAGTTCTGTCTATTATAGCTCTTTCGCCGAAAAGAATCCAAAAACTGTATAAGGCCACCCACTTTTGCACTCGGCGGGCATTTTAGCGACTGCTGATTGG
>JBBUEA010000025.1:0-1548 GCA_038057035.1 Patescibacteria group bacterium
ATTGAATTTTTATAGTTTTGGCAATATTGACCTCGCGTCGCTTTTCTTTTTGAATTATAAACAGAATTATTTTAAAATTGAATTATAATTTAAAAAAGCCATCTTACTCATAAAGCTATGGAATGGCAAGGAGGCGCAGATGTTTGAACAAAGGTTTGAGCATGATTGGTTTCAAAGAATACGACATAGGTCGCAAGAGGAGGTTTTGCAAATAAGCAAGGAATATAGCATTACCTCAACTATTGTTGATTATTCTTTTGTGCCATGGAAGGCAAAAAAGGACTTTATTTGGGGTAAAAATGGTAAGCAGTATATTGATTTTCATTCCGGAGTTGGCTGTAATAATTTAGGCCACGCTAATAGTCAAATTTTTAAAGCAATCAGCCGTCAGCTTTATGGGTTCGGTATTATTAATGTTCCGGCCAATGACTATCCAAGTCCCTTAGCAACTGATTTGAGTGAGGTGCTTTGCGGAATAACTCCCGGCAAGTTTCCCAAAAAAGTTTTTTTAAGTAATTCCGGGACTGAAGCTGTTGAGGCTGCTATTAAGATGTGTTTTAAGCATAATTTGAAAAGAAAAAAATTCTTTTCTTTTCAAGGGGCTTTTCATGGCCGGACTTTAGGTGCTTTAGCCCTTACCAGCAGCAAGCCAATTCAAAAACAAGATTTCCCAAACGCGCTTGGCGACGGCAATGTTCATCATCTGCCGTTTCCCGAGCAAAATAACGGATTACCCTTTTTTGATTGGAACTTTTATTTTAAAAAGAATGGAATTGATTTGGAGACGTTTAACGCTATTTTTATAGAATTAGTGCAGGGAGAAGGCGGTATTAATGTTGCTGATAGGAAAAATCTGACTAATCTTATAAAACTTTTAAGGGAAAATGGCGTGAGTATTGTTATTGATGAAGTTCAAACCGGAATAATGCGCACCGGCAGGATGTTTGCTTGTTATCATTACGGCATTGAGCCGGACATTATTTGCCTTGGCAAAGGGCTTGGCTCGGGTATGCCTATCGGCGCAACTGTTGCTAAAGCTGAATACGACTTTTCGGAAAGGGGCTGTCTTTCTAATACTTTTGGCGGTAATGCTATTGCCGCGGTTGCCGCTTTGGAAACCATTAAAATTTTCAATTCCTGGCATACGGGAGATTATAAAAAACTGGAAGAAAAGATAAAAATGCTTAGCGATTTTTCCGATAGCGGACTTGGGATGATGCGAAGAATAGTCTGCGATTCCCAAGAAGAACGAAATGAAATAATAAATCGCGCTTACGACAAAGGTTTAATTTTGTTGGGCGCCGGAGAAAAAAACATCCGGCTTATGCCGCCGATTATAATCAGTAAAGAATCGCTGAAAGAAGCCAGTAAAATTTTGGAATCGTGCTATTAAATAATGGGTCTTGTCTAGAGATTTTAACAAAATCTTCTAGACAAGACCCTAATAATATTCTATCTTATGATTAAAAACATTATTGGAGGCGTGCCTGAGCGGTTTAAAGGAGCATCCTGCTAAGATGTTGACCGGGAAACCGGTCCGAAGGTTCG
>JBBUEA010000026.1:0-4690 GCA_038057035.1 Patescibacteria group bacterium
AGCCGCTGGGGTTTGAAGCGTCGCAAAGAGAATTATTCTGAAAGGTTAAATTTGAAGCTCCGGCTGATAAAGCGTTGAAGGTTAAGGTCATTAAGACACCGCTACCTGATATGCCGGTTGCCACTCCGTTGCTTGCCAGTCTGGAATATCCAATTATTAAATCGCCTGGAGGGCTTACGGCTGTCAAAAGATTGGTTGAAACTCCGTCTTGTTCAAGGAAAGTCCCTTTCTGGGCTGATACGAACTGCAGTATGGCAGGGTCAAAAATCAAGTCAAATGCCGCCCCAAACAAGTTGGAAACCGCGGAAATGTTGATAGAAACCGTGAATTGAGTATTAGGGCTTACGGCTGTGTTTGATGGCGCTATGCTGATATCCGCGGCTAAAGCTGAAGTGACGGAAAGAAGAAAGAAAGATATAAATAGGATTGAAAGTTTTATTGAGGTAATAAAAGAAAACTTTAATTTTATATATTTCATTATAAATGAATTACCCAACCGCAACAAGCTGCGGGGATATCTTTTTATATTATAATTTAATATTAAAATTAACTAGAGCTTTGTCAATGCTTCTAAAAACCCGCCATAAGAAGAACTGATTATCAAAAAATTATCTTTCCAACCATAGTTAAATTCAGCTCCGGGTTGAATATAAAGCTGATATCTTGTTTTTACGGAATTAATCTGGCCGTTTGTAAACGACTGGCGAATCGCGCCGGGTGATTTAATAAATATATTTTCAAATTTAACGGTTTTCTCCCATTGAAGAAACTGGTTTTGAACATCATTAAAAGAAATAGCTGGTTTTAATTTTAAAATATAACCGGGCCAAGTTCCTTTATTATCAACCCAAACAAAAGCCGTGAAACTTTCTTCAAAAAAAGTTTCTAAAGCAGGGTTAAGTTGACCTAAAAGAGCCGGTAAAAATTCAGAAAGATTTATTTCTTTTTCCCCTTTTTTAAAAACTAATTCTTTAAAATCGTTAATTGTAAAATCGGCGGCGGACTTAGCTAAAACATTTCTTATTGATGTTAAATCAACGGTTTCAATAACAACAGACATCGGTTTTCCAACCAACATGTTCAGTTTAGCCCGAGTCGCTGAACCAACATATCCAGTGCCTTCGGTTAATCCGGCAGGGGTTAAAATTTCAGCGCGGTAATAATTCTGAAATTTAATAACAGCCTGTTTGGTTAAATTGCCGAAATAATTTGTTTCATTGCCGGAAGAACCAATGCCTGATTGGGCTATTTGAAAGCCAAGCTTATTAAGAAGAATTTGGAGATTTTTAACTTCCTCGTCGGCTAAACCAAGAGAAAGATTTTTTGTGAAAGCCGAGGATTGAATTTTAGAAGATGTTGAAATTGCCGGTGATGACGAAAGAATTAACGCGGTTCCCCCGCTTCCAGCTAAAGCATTCAGTTTAGCCCGAGTCGCTGAACCAACATATCCAGTGCCTTCGGTTAATCCGGCAGGGGTTAAAATTTCAGCGCGGTAATAATTCTGAAATTTAATAACAGCCTGTTTGGTTAAATTGCCGAAATAATTTGTTTCATTGCCGGAAGAACCAATGCCTGATTGGGCTATTTGAAAGCCAAGCTTATTAAGAAGAATTTGGAGATTTTTAACTTCCTCGTCGGCTAAACCAAGAGAAAGATTTTTTGTGAAAGCCGAGGATTGAGAAGATAAAATCGCTGGAATAGCCGCGCCGGCAACTAAGGCAGTTCCTTTCGCCGTCACTCTTTCGGAATAGTTCGGCACGTGATCAAGCGTAAAAACAGCATAAAAATATTCCCTGCCTCCTTCTAAATTTAAATCGGTAAATGTTTCTTCCGTTCCTTCGTATATTTTAACGCCATCTAAAACTCCCGATGGGGCGGAGATTGTTTTCCTCACAACAACTGTTCTTATCCAATCAGAGTCATTTTTAGGATTTACCCAAGTAAGTTTAATTTGCCCAATGCCTGGAGTTGCAACAAGATTTTGAACTCTTGGAGGAGGTATAATGTCGGAAATAGGATGAGGACCTCCACCGCCACCAACCCCCCCCCCACCACCAACACCACCTCCACCGCCACCTCCACCTCCACCACCACCGCCACCTCCACCGCCAGGAGCTGGCGGAGGAGGCGCCAAACATGAAGAATGAATTGAGGTATTTGAATCCGAAGAGTCAATGGCTAATCTTTTTGTATGATCAGGATCATGACCTTCTACCCAAATTCTGACGGCGTTAGAATCAATATTTGAAGGCACGATCCAAACATAAGAAGTGGCGTTTGACCCGGAATCAAACATTTGAAACCAAACGCCAAAAGCCGGGGCAATTACTCCGCCATCGGTAGTATAATAAAGCGCGTTATGATCAACATTATTTCTTGACCAAGAAATAGTCATCTGCTGACCGTTAGTGAAACACTCGCCGCCATTTGGCGATAAAACAGCAACCGAAGAAGTTGTTAAAGGAGGGGGGGGAGGAGGCGGAGAATTGGTTTTAAATGACGCGATATTGGAAAGAGCGGAGATATTTGAAACTTCATCGGCGGTTTTAAGAGCGGCAAAATAAGTTGTGGACGGCGTAAGGCCGACTAAAACATAAGATTCCGCGCTACCGGCGATTTGAGGAAAAGATTCGCCGCTTGCCTGAACGGCGCTTGCCCAATTAACGTCAGTAATTGCTGAAGTTGCATAACGAATATCATAATTTGCGGCTGTTCCATTTGTTCCGTCATCTCCAGGAGCGGTCCAACTAAGCGCAATTGAAGTTTCAGTGGGGCTTAAAGCGGTTAAATCAGCAACGGCTGACGGCGGAGCAGTATCCGGAGGAGGCAAAGCAACAACTAAATTATAACTGGCATTGGCAACGCTGGTTAAAATATCAACGCCAGCGGAAGCTACGTTAGTATCGTTAGTCGCCCCAGAAATAAAATCAAAATTTACAGACGCGGCGCCAACGGCAAGAGCTTTAAAACGAACCGTGGCTAAAATGCCGTTTCCTGCAAAAGTGCTTCCAAAACCGGGAATTTGAGAAAAAGAAATTCTGCCCGCGACGTTATCCGTCGAATTCGCCAAAGTATTCATCATTAAAATGCCGGGCGCGATCTGAACGCCGACAACGTCAAGATTATCATCCTGAACTTCCAGTAAAGCGGGGTTAAAATTCAAATAACGAATATCCGCGCCGTCAGTTCCGGCTGCTTGAGTATCAAGCAAAATATCAACTGAAAAAATATTTCCAACTGTTTGAGAAGAAGAAACGGGCGATAAAGAAAGAGTGGCGGCAGTTGCTAAAAAAGGAAATAAAAAAACAGCCGCCGTAAAAATAAACGACTTATTGAATTTTAAGCTGAAGGTCATAAACTTTAGCTAAAACATCTTTTCCCAGATAAGCCACGTTAGAATCCCTAGCCGAGCCTTTTTCAAACACTAATTTTATCGCGGTCTCGCCTTGTTTAACCGCTTTAAAATTCAAAACAGCCACGGCGCCCTGGCCGTTTACCTCTCTTAAAGGCTTAGCTAAAGCGGAAAAAAAGAAATTACCGTTTAAACTGTCTAATTTCATATAAGGAAAAATATCAAAAGACGAAAATTCCGTACTTAGAAACTCTTTAGGATTAACATTCCGTTCTTTTTTAACGCTTTTTACTTGCGCCGCATTTGAATTTTGCGATTGTAATTCCAAAAACTGCGGGTCGTATTTCAAAACGATATCAACACCGGCTGTTTTTCTTTTACCGGTATTTAAAAGAATGCTAACTTCAATTAAATCATTAAGACTATATTCTTTTTTAGCGGTTATTAAAGCAAGAGAAACCGGACGATGATTTGAATATACGCTCATAGCTAATTCTTCTTGGTCAAGATTAAACGCCAAAAAAACAAAAGATATTAAACTGGCGCTTCCCAAACCTGCCAAAAACACCAGGATTATATAAAACCAATTAGTTAAATAGCGGGTATTTCCGTTTTTTATTTCTTCGGGCATTTTAAAATATTAATCGCCTGTTAACGACCAATTTTTATTTAACAAACTGAAATCAATGGTATTAACTATATTATCTCCATTAATGTCCGCCGCGACGTCTTGACTAAACCATTTAGGACTCATTAAAGACCAATCAAGAGAATTAATAACATTATCGCTGTTCAAATCTCCGGCGGGAAGCAACGGTAAATTAATAACGGCGTTTGAAACGAGACTTACAGCTGGCATTTTCTTTTTTAAATAACCCGGCGTGGCGGTAAAAATATCATAAATCCCGCTTTGAATTAAAACCGTTGTTGGAAGTATTAATTTGCCGTTAGGGTCAGGCTGAGCAATGAATTGAGCCAGCGGATTAATCGCGCCTTGCTCAAAAATAAAAATAGTAAAATTGCGGCCAATAACATTAGTAACTCCTTCAATCAAAGGTATAAAACTTACATTGGATATTACGGAATCTAAGGTAGTAGCACTGGCAATATTGGAATAGCCGCTTAAATTGCCGGCCGCGTCCTGTGCTCTTACCCGATAACTATAAGAAGTGGACGGATTGAGACCGGCATTATTAATAAAATTGGCTGCAGAAGAAGACGCGAATTGAGTAAAATTAACACAACCAACGCCTTCACAACGAACAATAAGATACTCGGCCACCCCAACATTGTCAGTTGAAGCTGTCCAGCTTAAGTTAATTTGGCTGGAAGAGACAG
>JBBUEA010000027.1:0-1729 GCA_038057035.1 Patescibacteria group bacterium
ATTCAACCGGGTCTTCAATGGTAACTATATTCACTTCCGGCTTGTTTAAAATATTCAAAACCGAATACAAGGTGGTGGTTTTGCCGGCGCCGGTTGGACCGCAGACCAAAAACATTCCGTAAGTTTTTTTAAAATTTTCCTCGGCAATCGCGACCATACTGGACAATAAACCTACATCTTCCAAAGACAACGGTTTTTGGGAAGCCGGCAAAAGACGCATTTCCGCTTTCTCGCCGTAAAAAACCGGCATCACCGAAACCCTTACATCCATCATATCGCCGCTGATTTTATAACGAAAACGGCCGTCCTGTGGCCGGGAATGTTCGTCTATCCTCAAACCGGAAAGCAGTTTGACTCTGGCGACAATAGCGGCGTGAATTTCTTTGGGGATTCTCAACACTTCATGAAGAACGCCGTCAATTCTGTATCTTATCAAAAAATCATTTTCCGTAATTTCCATATGAATATCTGAAGCGCGGGAAGAAATAGCGTAAGAAATAAGATTATCCAAAATAGCGACTACCGGCAATTCCGAAGCCGCCTGCTCCAAACCGCCGGCACGGGAACGCAGAGATTTCTGGACGCTTTCTTCTATGACCTGCTTAAAATCCTTGGCAAGTTTCGCTTCATAAAGAGCGAACCCGCGGCTAAGTTCTTCTTCGGTAGCCAAAAACGGCTTAATCTTGGCTTGAAAACGACGTTCAAGAAATTCAATGGTTTCTATATTAGCCGGGTCCTCCATAGCCGCGTCAAAAACGCCGGAAGGTTCCCGATTAAAAATAATCAAACGGTAACGTCTGGCTATTTCTTCCGGAATGGTATTTAAAGCTGTTTCATCTATTTTCTGAATGTTTAAATCAAAACGTTTAACCTCCAAAGACTTTGCAACCAAACCGTATAAATACTCCTGCGTAATTAAACCTTGAGAAATTAAAACATCGGCCACGCTTTGCTGTTTGCGGCTGGCTTCTTCATCCAAATGGTCAAACTCTTCCGGCTTTAAAAAACCTTCTTTAACTATGATTTCTTTAAGCTTATCTTTGGGAAATTTCAGCACATTCTAATTATAAAAGATTAGCCCATAAACGCAAAATCTAGTCTTCGCAAAAGGCACTGAATGACATCGCAAGTCATTCATTTGAATGACTTGCGATGTCATTCAGTATTCAATAAAAATTAAAGCCTAAAAAGACCGAGAGTTGCAAAGCTAAAAACAAAACAATAGCGGACCCCATCCATAAATAATATAACGAAAACCTGTAAGTCTTATGAGTCAAATATGATTTATAAGCCGAAACAACTAAACCGCCGGCTAAAACCACCGGCAGATAAAACAGCCAAAGCGGCTGGCCAAGCATGAAAATGCTTAAAGCTCCGAAATACGGCTCTTCTTTCTCAAAAAACCGGCGATGAAAACGATGATTTAAAATATTGGCTGCCAAAAGAAAAATAAAACTCGCAAAGCAGGAAATGACGAATTTATTGAAAAACTGCATATAAGCGTAAAGATAAAAATAAGAAATCGGCTGATGCGGAGGCAAAAGATAGCTGGCCGGCGGGCCCGCGTATTTCCAAAGAGAATACTGCTGCCAGCTCCAATAAGCCTGAATTCCGAAAATCAAAATAATCGCGCCGTAAAAAACATACTTGGCCAGATTTTCAACCGGAATGCCCAAACGCCCCGATAAACGGGGCGTTAACAAGCCTAAAATTAAAATAACGAAAACAA
>JBBUEA010000028.1:0-3706 GCA_038057035.1 Patescibacteria group bacterium
TCGCGGGGGGATTTTTTCGGAAAAGTGCGTTCGGACTAATTCAAGAATACTGCACTTTAAACTTCCATATTTAAATTTAAAACAGCTTTTTGATTTTTTCTCCCGTTTAATATTTAATTAAACAATGAAGTTATTTATTATTTTACTGGCTGTTATTTTGATAGCCGGCGGTGTAGTATTTTTATTAATGAAAGATAGTCAAAAATCAGTTCAAGAGCCGGTTGTTGGCAGTTCAGCTGTTTCTGGTAACGGCAAACATCTTGTGATACTAGAAACTAATTTCGGCAAAATAAGTTTTCAGACTTATGACGCCGACGCGCCGAAAACCGTAAAAAATTTTATTGATTTAGCCAGCAAAGGTTTTTACGATAATCTTATTTTTCATCGCGTGATTAAAGGGTTTATGATTCAAGGCGGAGACCCGAACGGCAATGGTACAGGCGGCCCCGGCTATACATTTGAAGACGAGCTTAATCCTCAAACAGAATCTTATAAAGCCGGATATAAAAAAGGCGTGGTGGCAATGGCGAATGCCGGGCCGAACACGAATAGCAGCCAGTTTTTTATAATGCTGGAAGATTACCCTTTGCCTAACCAATATTCTATTTTCGGCCGTGTTGTATCAGGTCAGGAAGCAGTTGACGCCATAGGCAATGTAAAAACCGGCGTTAATGACAGGCCATTGGAGCCAGTTGTGATAAAATCTGTTAAGGTTGAAGAAGTAAAATAACTTTGCCGAAGCAGTTTAACGATGCCGTCCTAGCTCAATGGCGGAGCAACGCTTTTGTAAAGCGAAGGTTCTGGGTTCAAATCCCAGGGACGGCTCAAAAATTATGCGAATTCATTTTATCGGCATCGGCGGCATAGGCGTCAGCGCTTTGGCGTGGTATTATTTGGCGCAGGGCTGGAAAGTAAGCGGCTCTGATTTAGCGGCTTCGGAAATTATTCAGGATTTAAAATCAGCCAAAGTTTCAATTAAAATCGGCCATCAATCGGCTAATTTGCCGGACAAAACTGATTTAGTTGTTTATTCCGCGGCTTGCGCTAAAAATAATCCGGAACTGAAAAAAGCCCGGGTTTTGAAAATTCCTGTTTTAAGTTATGCCGAAGCAATAGGGGAATTGACGAAAAAATATTTTACCATTACCGTTTCCGGCGCTCACGGCAAATCAACGACAACGGCGATGCTCGCTCTTATGATGATTAAAGCCGGACTTGACCCGACTGTTATTATCGGAACTAAATTGAAAGAATTCGGCGCAAGTAATTTTCGCGCCGGTAAAAGCCGTTATCTTGTTTTGGAGGCCGATGAATGGAACAGGTCTTTTTTGCGTTATTATCCGAATATTTTGGTTTTAACCAATATTGATAAAGAGCATTTGGACACTTATAAGAATCTGCAAGGCGTTATTAAAGCGTTCGGCGATTATTTTCAAAATATCGTTCCTGGTGGCAAGATTGTCGCGAACGGCAAAGATAAAAATATCAGACAAGCTCTTAATTTAAAAAAGATTCCGGCAAAAGTTATTTTTTACAATAAAGGGCAATGGCGTTTGGGAATTCCTGGGGATTATAACAAGTTGAACGCCGAAGCCGCCTGGCAAGCCGGACGGCTGTTGGGTGTTCCCAAACAAATCGCTGTTGAAGTTTTAAGAAAATACCGAGGTTCTTGGCGCAGAGCCGAGCCTTTGGAGTTAAAGCGTACGGGGAAAGAATGGCAGAGCCACGCCCTGAGCTTGCCGAAGGGTTTCAAATTTTTCAGCGATTACGCCCATCATCCGGCTGAAATAAAAGCGTCAATAAGCGGTTTTAAAAAAATGTTTCCTAAAAAACCGCTGGCAATTATTTTTCAGCCGCATCAAATGAAACGGCTAAATGATTTGTTCAGGGATTTTATTTCAGGTTTTAAAGAAGTTGATGTTTTAGCTTTGTTGCCGGTTTATCAGGTTGCCGGACGGGAATTTAACAAGACGAATAAGGCTAAAGATTCCAAAGATTTGTTTGCGGCAATAAAAAAAGCCGGCTGGCCAAAGCAAGTTTTTTATTTGCAAGAATTCAAAGAATCATTTAACATTTTAAAATCACATCCCGGAGCCGTCGTTGTTTTTATGGGGGCTGGAGATATTGATAACGAGGTAAGGAAATATTTTATTTCCAAGCTTTTGCCAATGTAGCTCCTTGAAGCAGATGCTTCGCATCGCTACAGGGCAGGCAGCAATAAATAATTGCCAGAGTAGTTCAGTGGCAGAACGTTTGCATGGTAAGCAAAAAGTCGGGAGTTCGATTCTCCCCTCTGGCTTAAGTCGGCTTGCCCCGCACTAAAGCGAAGCTTTTAGTGCGGGGTTCAAATCCGACCATTGGCTCATAATCTCTTGATATTAGTTAATAATTTGTTTAATATAAAATAACTTGATAAATGATTATCAAGCTATTTTTATATCTTAAAGTATGGCAAAATCAAAATTTTCCGAAAACTTAATAAAGCTTAAATGTTCCGCTTGCGGCCATATCAATTATCATACCCGTAAAAACAAAAAAACCGTTGAACATAAGCTGGAACTTAAAAAATACTGCAAATGGTGCAGAAAGCATACGGCGCATAAGGAAGTGAAAAAGTAATTTTGATTGTGTTGCGAAGTAACATTAGGGGGCATAAGCTTAACTGGCAAACTGCGGGACTCCAAATCCTGACTTCGGGGTTCAAATCCTCGTGCCCCCGCAGACGATATTTTTTATCGTGGGACCGCTTCAGCCGAGACGATTATGAAATTGGGATATCCTTGATGAATCCAAAACAAACAAAACAACTCGAAAAGTTTAAAGGAGATTTCACAAGGTGGATGTATAGTGATGCTGAATTAGCTTTATACCTTGCTCAAACACAATTTTTAGTTGCCCTGGGATTATTTAATTACATTGAGATACTTGGTGCATTTCGTATTGGATACTTTCAAAAAGATACAAAGGGTAATATTAAAACGCACAAATGTAATGGGTGCTCGCAATGCATAAGTGGTCAACTTAAAACAGCTTCAATCAGTAAATTTAAAGATTTTTTTTCTTATCTTGGCACCGAATATAGAACTCTTTCAAATATGCATCCAGAAATATATAAGGAGTTAAGATGTGGTTTATCTCATGAGTTTTTGCCTTCAAAAAGATCCTTTACGATATATCACGCCGGGGATGGAAAGTTTACTAAGGAACAGGTTAATAATAATGATCTTGCTATTGATGCGTTTGCTGATGGGGCGAAATGTGGGGTAGTTTTTTTGAATGAAAACGGGAAAGAGAAGTGGCAAATATTCGTTCCCAAATTAGCTGCTGATTTTAGAAGAGGCGTTAAGAATTTTATAACTGATATTGAAAATAATTTGACATTACATCAAAACTTTTTTGAAGCAGCAGATCAAATAAATTTCGAAAACTTTTAAACCTTTGAGCATCAAAAAATCTGTACCGCCTATTTTTATATTTGTCGTCATGCTTTCTATTCCTAATTTGGCGGCAGCTTTTGTTCAAGAATATCAATATTCGGTATGGGATCCACCGGGATTTTTCTCAGCTATTTGGCATGGACTTTTGGCTCCTTATTCCTTAATCGCGCGCTGGTTCATAGATTATGTCGTAATGTATGCGATACCAAATACTGGCTGGTTTTACGATCTCGGATTTTTGATAGGTGTAGCCGGCTCTATTCCTGTTG
>JBBUEA010000028.1:3716-4550 GCA_038057035.1 Patescibacteria group bacterium
TGGTTGGGTTGTCGCCATTCTTTCAACCATCGGTCATATTTTTTCGTAGTAGGAGTGACCGAGACGTCTAAACCAAGCCGCCAAATTAAGCGTTCGAAAACCTCCTTAATAGTCTCGTATTAAAAAGTTCGGATTTTAACCAAAAAGCACCGTTAATACAAACAAAACATGCCTTTGAGGTATATTTTGTTTGTATCTTGGTGGTAGGATTTGAACCCGAAAGGGGGTCGTGGAAAAGTAAGGTTTCCCCGTTTAGGAAGATAGGAGCGAAGCGACGTAAGAAACTGAGAGATTTTTTAAACGCAGTCCCGAATTTGTTGAAGGGCAAGCAGTGGGATTCTTGGTATCTTCGTTAGTTGAATTATCTTTATTGATGGCGAACATTCAAAAAGCGAAAACGGTATTTTTGATATTTCAAACAAACAACGTCTTGGTATTTCTGAAACCGAGGCTGTGAATGTGCTGATAAAAGGAATTAAAGAGCTTATAATGAAGGAAAAAACGGTCAGTTAAGTAAAACTGGATTATTTTATAAACAAAACAATTACTAAAGGAAGGCAAGATTGCGCCTTCCTTTTATTATTTTATAATGAAATCAGATTTATTTTTGAAAAATTTTAATAAGAAAAGAAAGGGGAGTTATCAATGGATAACCATAAAGATAATCGTAAAGAAGTGATAGAGCGGTTGAAGAAATCGGCGCAAGATTTGGAAGATAAAAAGTCGCGGTACCTGCGAAGTCAGGCGGGCAAAAAAATGCTGAAAGAAGCGATTGATTTAGGATTAAGCTGGCAAGAGATGGAAAAGATTTTTGGCCGCGTTAAAAGCACTTTA
>JBBUEA010000029.1:0-9162 GCA_038057035.1 Patescibacteria group bacterium
TTTACTCTTTTTGAGATGCTGGTGACAATGAGCATCATGTCTTTTCTTGCGGCGACTTTAATTATTTACAGCCATATCGGAGAAAAGCAGATTGTGCTTTTTAAGGAGCAGGCCAGGGTTTTGAGTTTGCTGACGCGGGCCAGAAATTTAGGAATCACGAGTTTTATAAAAGCCGGCGCCAATCCTTTGCCTTGCGGCTACGGCGCTCATTTTGAAACTCCGCGGACAATGATTATTTTTGAAGACAGGGCAATTAATCCCGACTGCTCCGACGCCGACCGCCGTTATTCCGGCCCGGCTGAAGTTTTTGAATCATCTACTTTAGATTCGGCGGTATTTTTCAGCGCTCTTACTTTAAGCGATGTCGCCTTTGTGCCGCCCCAGCCGCTTGTTTTTATAACGCCCAGCCAGGACCAGGCTGTTATAACTTTAACAACCAGCGGCAGTAATCCTGTAAGCGCCTCTGTGACAGTCAGCACCGCTAATCAAATCAGCGTTCAATAAATTTAACTAAATGAATTTAATTAAGACAAAAACTAATAAAGGCGCTATATTAGTGGAAGTTATTATAGCTATCAGCATTATAATAGTTGGTTTGCTGGCTGTTTTACATTTGCTGTCTCGTTCAATAAGTTTAAATAAAGTAGTTAGTAATCAATTGGTCGCTACATATCTGGCTGAAGAAGGCATAGAAGTCGCAAAAAATATTCTTGACGCCAATGTTATTAAAATCGGCATCGGCAATCCGCCATTTAATAATTCAAATGCATGGAATCGTGATTTTACGCCCGGCAGTTACGAAATTGATTATCAAAGCCCGGCTTTGGAATCCAATCAAAACCGCCAGCTTAATTTTGATTTCAATACCGGTTTTTATAGTTATGCGTTTGGCTCTTCAACTCCGTTTCAAAGGCAGGTTGATGTTGACAGAATAAGCAACGATGAATTAAGGATAGTCGCGAGAGTCAACTGGATAACAAGAGGCGGCGCAACTTCAACCGTTGTTTTAGAGGACCATTTTTATAACTGGCGATGCGATTATAATAATTTTCCATCATGTCCTTAAAAAATTCCGATAAAACTTTTATTAAGGGGTTCACTTTAATGGAGATGCTGATAAGCCTCGCTGTTTTTGGAATGTTAATGGCAGTCGCGAGCGGAGCTTTTATCCGCGGATTAAGGAGTCAAAGGGCAATTGTAAGTTTGATAGCGGCTAATGACAATTTAAGCATTGCTTTGGAGCAGATGATAAGAGAGATAAGAACCGGCTATGAATTCAGCACCACTACCCCGGATGAATTGGGGTTTATTAACGCGGAAAACTCTTTGGTGCGATACCGTTTGGATACCGGAGCTATTGAACGGGGAATTGAGGACTTGTCTCAAGGTCCCGGGGTGTTTGTTTACCGCCGGATTACCGGCGACAATGTTATTATAACCAGGTTTAACATCGGGCTTTTTGGACATACTTTCGGGGATGAGTTTCCTCCCAGAATAACTTTAAGCGTTTCAATTTCTCCAAACAACCCTTATCTTTCCAGCTTTTCAGTTGATATCCAGTCAACCGTAAGCGCCAGGTTTATTGATACTTAGTTAAGCGATAAGTTAAATGCGAAAAGTAAAATGTAAAAAGTAAAAAATTATTATTGCCGATTAAATTTCTTTAAAAATTTTATCGGTTTCCCAATCTTTAACATTTTCCATTTTTCTCATGCCGCATTTCCCATTTTACATTTAACAGGTTTATATAATGAAAATTAAGTTATTAAAAAAAAATAACGAAGGTCAGGTGGTCTTGCTGACTGTTTTGGTTTTGGGCGGAAGCATTCTTGGCGCTTCAGCTATTGCCGGCTATTTAATGCTTTTAAGCATAAGGGGAGCGACCGACCTTGCCAGCTCCGCTAAAGCGATTTCATCTGCCGACGCCGGAGTGGAATGGGAGCTTTTCAGGGTTTTTCAAGATAATACTTATCCAGCTCCGATTTTTTTAAATAACGCGACTGTTAGCACAACCGTTGACTTGGCAAGTTTGCGAATTGACCAAAGCCAGACCTTGGAAGATGTTTCGATAAACGCGGATACCGGCGCGCAGAGTTTTACAGTTGGCCGTACGGTTAATAATATTGCTTCAGCGGCGGTTAAATTCGGCGGCACCGTTTCAGGTTCTTATTTAATTCAATTTAATGTAAGGTTAGCCGGCGATTCAACTTTGATTGGTTCAGCTAATACCGCGGCGGATTTAACTCCAACGGCTTCAATTGTTAACGCCACTTTCACGCCGCCGTTAAATTTAAACAGCGATTTGCAGTATCTTCTTGAATGGCAAAAAGATGAAGCTGGCAGTCCAACCAGTTCAGTTTTAATAGTCAGGTATAAAACCGCTGATCCTTATCCTGCAGGCGTTTTTTCCATTGACTCGACAGGCGATATTTATTTTCAGACTTTTTATAATTTTGACAGAAAAATTAAGGCTGTTGGCCGGGCCGCTAATGTTTTTCGCGCTTTTGAATTACGTCTTGGCGGCGCGACAACAACTCTGGGGCCTTAAAGAATTTAGGATTTAGAATATAGAATTTAGGGAGGCTTTGCATCAAAAATTTCCTACATTCCAAATCTTAAATTTTATATTCCAGTTAAATTAAAATGAATAAGAAAGAAGCGGAAAAAAGAATAAAAAAATTAAAAAAAGAGATAAACCGCTACCGTTACGCTTATCATGTTTTAGATAAGCCGTTAATTTCCGACGCTGTTTTGGATTCGCTTAAAAAAGAGCTTTTTGATTTGGAACGGCAATTTCCCGGTTTAATAACGCCGGATTCGCCGACGCAAAGAATCGGCGGCGAGCCGTTAAAGCAGTTTAAAAAAGTCAGGCATGAAAGCGCGATGCTTTCTTTTAACGACGGTTTTTCCGAAGACGATATGCGGGATTGGCTGAAACGTTTGGAAAATTATCTTGGCCGTCCGGTTAAGCCGGAATTTTACTGCGAGTTAAAAATTGACGGTTTGGCCATTGAGCTGGTTTATAAGAATGGCATTTTGGTTGAAGGGTCAACTAGAGGAGACGGTTTAACCGGTGAAGATGTTATTCGGAATTTAAAAACCATTGACGCGATTCCGTTGAAGTTAGAAAGTTCTGGGTCAGATGTTAGAGGTTTGAGAAAGTTGATAGCGCGGGGAGAAGTTTTCCTGACTAAAAAAGAATTTGAGCGCATTAATAAAGAGCAGGCGGGAAAAGGAGAAAAAATTTACGCTAATCCGCGCAATGTGGCCGCCGGTTCAATCAGACAGCTTGACCCGAAAATAACCGTCAGCCGTAAGCTTGATTCTTTCCAGTATGATATTGTTTCCGACCTTGGCCAAAAAACTCACGAACAGGAGCATACAATATTGAAATCGTTTGGTTTTAAAACCAATCCCCATAATCATTTAGCAAGGGGATTAAAAGAAGTTTTTGAATTCCGCGATTATTGGGAAAAACACCGTGAAAAATTGCCTTATGAGATTGACGGCATTGTTGTTATCGCAAACGATAATAAAATTTTTGAAGCCGGCGGAGTCGTTGGCAAGGCGCCCCGGGCCGCTATCGCTTACAAATTTTCCGCCAAAGAAGCGATAACTATTGTTCAGAATATCGCAATAAATGTCGGCCGCACCGGCGCTTTAACGCCGGTTGCGGAATTAAAGCCGGTTGAGGTCGGCGGCATAACCATTTCCCATGCCAGTCTTCATAATTACGATGAAATTCAAAGGCTTGGAGTTAAAATAGGCGACACAGTCATTGTAAGCCGCGCCGGCGATGTAATACCGAAAATTACCAAAGTTTTAAAAGAATTGCGTTCCGGTAAAGAAAGGGATTTTAAAATGCCCGCGCGTTGTCCGGTTGACGGTTCGGTTGTTGTAAAAGACGGGGCGATTCATCGTTGTTCAAATAAGCAGTGCGGCGCCAGGCATAAGGAACAGCTTTATCATTTTGTTTCGCGTCTGGCTTTTGATATCCGCGGCCTTGGGCCTAAAATAATTGACAGGTTTCTTGATGAAGGATTGATTGGCGACGCCGTCGATATTTTTGTTTTGAAAAAGGGGGATATAGCGGCTCTTGAGCGGTTCGGAGAAAAATCAGCCGATAACCTTATCAAAGAAATTGAACAGCGAAAGAAAATAATTTTGCCCAGATTTCTTTACGGTCTCGGGATTTTGCGTGTTGGCGAAGAAACGGCCGCGCTTTTAGCGCGGAGTATAATGGAAAATGTTAAAAGCGACAAGCGATTTTTAACAATTTCAGATATTTTTTCTTATTTTCAACATGTTTCAGTTGATGTTTTACAAACTATTTCCGATATCGGGCCGGCAGTGGCGCAAAGCATTTATGATTGGTTTCATGAGTCGCGCAACATCAACTTTTTAAAAAATCTGGAAAAGGCTGGTATTCAAATAGAAATTCCAAAGTTAAATGCCAAAGGTCAAATGTTAGCTGGTAAAACTTTTGTTCTGACTGGTGTTTTAGAATCAATGTCTCGCGGCCAAGCCAAAGAAAAAATCCGCGCGTTTGGCGGCAATGTTGCCGAGTCAGTAAGTAAAAAAATCAGCTTTGTGGTGGCCGGTTTAGAGCCGGGCTCTAAATTGGACAAAGCCGGAAAACTGGGAGTCAAGGTAATTTACGAAAAAGAGTTTTTAAAATTATTGAATGAATGGCGCGCTTAATTGAATCTTTAAGCTGAATAAAGGTACAATTTACACATGCTTACTAAAAAAGATTTACAGCATTTAGCCGGATTGGCGCGGCTAGAATTGAAAGAAAATGAAGAAGACAAGCTTTTGAGCGATATGGAGAAAATCCTGGCGCATTTTCAGGAGTTAAATGAGTTGGACACAACTGGTGTTGAGTCAATGACTGGCGGCGTTTTTCATAAAAATATTTTTAGGGATGATGCCGGCAAAAGTGGACTTTCTGCCGAAGAAAGCCTTAAAGCTTTTCCGGAAGTTGACGGAAAATTCTTGAAAATTCCGCCGGTGTTTAATTAGTTAAATGTTAAATGCGACAAGTTGAATGAATTATATCGCAGGTTATAAAAATTTAAATGTTTGGAAGAAAGCCGATGAGTTAGTTTTATTAGTTTATAAAATAACTAAAAAATTTCCAAAAGACGAATTGTTTGGTTTAGTTTCACAAATGAGAAGATGCTCAATTTCTATTCCAGCAAATATTACAGAGGGATATGGCCGCCGAACAAATAAAGATAAATTACAGTTTCTTTTTATAACGCGCGGTTCTTTAAATGAATTAGAATATTATTTGGATTTATCTTTTAAACTTGGATATATTGATACAGTAAATTATCAGATCATGATTTCTTTACGGGCCGATGTTGGTAAATTATTAAGCGGGTTTATTAAATCTTTGAGTCAATAACTTTCTTCATTTTACATTTAACATGTCGCATTTAACATTACACAATTTAACTATAAAAAAATTTAATGAAGGCTTTCGGAATAAAGAATTTTCCGCTTTTGAAATCGCGAAGGAATTTTTTGATTATATAGAAGAAACTGACCAAAAAGTCGGAGCTTTTTTGTCCTTGGCTAAAGATGAAGCGTTGGCGCAGGCGGAACAAGCCGACATTGCTTTGGCAAAAGGAGAAGATTTAGGCGATTTAGCCGGAGTTCCTTTGGCGATTAAGGATAATATTTTAATTAAAGGCCAGCCGGCAACAGCGGCTTCTAAAATTCTGGAAAATTATAAAGCCAGTTATGATTCAACCGTAGCGCGTAAATTAAAAGCCAGCGGCGCGGTTTTTCTCGGAAAAACCAATATGGATGAATTCGCGATGGGTTCTTCAACGGAGAATTCGGCTTTTAAAATTACCAAGAATCCGCATGATTATTCCCGCGTTCCTGGCGGTTCTTCCGGCGGTTCAGCGGCCGCCGTGGCGGCGCATTTTTGCTCAGCGGCTTTTGGTTCCGACACCGGCGGCTCAATCCGCCAACCAGCAAGTTTTTGCGGCGTTGTCGGGCTTAAGCCGACCTATGGCGCTGTTTCGCGGCACGGACTGATTGCTATGGCTTCCAGTTTGGACCAAATTGGTCCAATCGCTAAAACAGTTGAAGACGCCGCCCTTCTTTTTAAAATCATCAATGGCGTTGATGGTTATGATTCTACGGCCGTTAAGGCGAATTACGGCGATGAGCTTTTAAATCCGCAGTTTGAACAAATTAAGAAATTAAAAATCGGCTTGCCGGAAGAATATTTTGTAAGGGGGCTTGACCCGGCGGTTTTTAAGGCTATGGAAAAAGCGATTGCGGGCTTAAAAAGCCTGGGCATTGAATTTAAAGAAATCAGCTTACCTAACACTAAATACGCTTTATCGTGTTATTACATTATTATGCCTGCCGAAGTAAGCGCCAATCTGGCTAGATTTGACGGAATCCGTTACGGCTGGCGTTCGGACGCGGAAAATCTTTTTGAGCTGTACAAAAAAAATCGCGGTAATGGTTTTGGAAAAGAGGTCCAGCGTCGGATTATTTTAGGGACTTTTGTTTTATCGGCCGGTTATTACGACGCTTATTATTCCAAAGCGCAGAAAGTCAGACGTTTGATAAAAGAGGATTTTGACCGGGCGTTCCAAAAAGTTGACGTTATTTTAACGCCTGTCGCGCCGACCCCGGCTTTTAAAATCGGCGAAAAAGCCGGCGACCCTTTGGCGATGTATCTTTCCGATATTTTTACGATTCCGGCTAATTTAGCCGGTTTGCCCGCAATTTCCATTCCGGTAGAATCATCAGTCAGCAGTAAGCAGTCAGCAATCAGCTTGCCGATAGGATTTCAATTGATCGGAAAACATTTTCGCGAAGCTGACATTTTGGGGATTGGGCAATACTATGAGCAGTTAACAGTTAAAAGTTAACAGTTATATTAAAGAAACCTATGCCATATCTTATTTTCGGAGACAATATTTTTTTAAAATTAATGCAAGTTAGGCATTTGCTTTTCAGTTTTTGGGAAAGCTACGGAATAGTTATTCAGGCGTTTTCCGTTTTACTGTCCGGAGCTTTGATTTTCGGAATAATTTTTTTTATCGCGCGTCTGAAAATTTTCAATTATCATGTTGAACGATTTATTGATGTTTCCGGTTTCGGCGATTTGTCCCGCCGCCGGTCAATAAAAGCCTGGCAGCAGATTAAAAAAAGAATGCGTTTTGGCGGCGAAGCTAATATGAAATTAGCCCTTATAGAAGCGGATAAAATTTTTGACGAAATGATAAAGCTTAGCGGCTATAAAGGGGAAACAATGGCGGACCGTTTAAAGCAGATAACATCGGCCCAGCTTTCAAATATTGAACAGCTGTGGCAGGCGCATAAAATCAGAAACCGGCTTGTGCATGAGCCGGATTATCATTTAACAGAGGAGCAGGCGGAAGCGGCTCTTGGCATTTATCAGCAAACTTTTCAGGAAATCGGATTGATTGAATAAACTTTGTTAAATGTTAAATGCGACATGGGGAAAATATTATATTTAACATTTCACATTTCGCTTGTCGCTAGTTATCCGGGTATTTCCGAAAAAGTTTTGTCGTTGAAATTTATTATTAAGCCATTTATTGTTTTGCTGAAAAAATCTTCATCAGTTTTTTGGACGATAGCCGTGCCGTAATTTCCATACAGCAAAGTTATTTCATTTTTTATTTCCGGAATAATAAAACCAACCAATACGTTTTTTGAAGAAAGCGGGGCAGTTTCATAGCCGGGCAAATTAGGGTTTGCCGCCGCCAGATGCTGTAATGTTTTGCCATTATCTGTAATGTCATACATTATTTGCAGAAATTTTCCGTATAAATTTGCGGGGCCGTTATTGTTTATTTCCAAATACGCAACGACCAGAGCTGAATCGGCTTTATCCGTTTGTTTTGAAGTTTCAAGGCAAGAAGCGTCTTTTATGAAAATGAAAATCGGCTTGTCTTGTTCCAAGTAATTACAAGGCGCTCGCAGTCCGCGAATCGGAATACCTCCCCAGGCTTTGGTTATTTTTATTATTTTAAATTGCGTTTCCGGATATTCTTTTAAAGTGAATTGGTAATTTAGGTCAATCGTGTTGAAGAATTGAGCGTTGATTTCATTTGTCGGCGTTTGAACAGATGGAAAGTTTTGCGCGGCCTGCGCAGGCGCGGAGGAAGAGTTATTTTGCGGCTGGGGCAAATCAGCCGGCAACGGAGAAGTTTGTTTTATTTCTTCTAAAAATTTTTGTTGCGTTATATTTTGACTTATTTCTTCTGATGAGTCAGTTAAAAAATAGTAATATCTTAAAATTCCAATGCCTGCCAGAAAAGCGGCTACGGTCATTATTATTAAAAGAGTTTTATTAAAAATAGGCTGGGGTTTCACATTCAGCGGCGGTTTCAAGTTGTTTGATTCCATTATTTAATTATACAGAATTTGCGCGGGTGATGGGATTTGAACCCACGACCTTCCCCGTGACAGGGGGACGCTCTAACCGGACTGAGCCACACCCGCAATATTTTTTACTAATTTCTTAAAAACTTTACCTCTTTCCTTGTAATCTGTAAACATATCAAAACTGGCGGAAGCCGGAGAGAACAGCACGATTAAGCTTTCAGCTTTCAGCTTCATTAGTCCTTCGGCTTTGCTCAGGACTAACCCTGAGTTTACCGAATGGGTTAGTCCTTCGGCTTTGCTCAGGACTAACCCTGAGTTTACCGAATGGGTTAGTCCTTCGGCTTTGCTCAGGACTAACCCTGAGTTTACCGAATGGGTTAGTTTATTAGTTTGTTTATACGCCGACCAAAGAGCGTTTCTTAAATTAGTTGTCATAATTATATTAACGCCGGTTTTAGCAATAGCTTTTTTGATTTTATTTTTATTTTCGCCGAATAGAATCACCGCGAGCGTATTTGAATTTTTAACCGTTTTGGCAAGGGGCGCATAATCAAGATTTTTGTCTTTGCCGCCGGCTATCAAAATTTTCTGTTCTTTAAAAGATTGGAGCGCGGCTGCGGCTGTCTGGGGATTGGTGGAAGCTGAATCATTATAAAATTCTATTATTATTGTTGTCGCCCTGTTTTTCAGTTTGATGGCACGAACGAACTCCAGTCGGTGCTCCAGGCCTTTGAAATTTTGAATTGCTTTTTGGATAATACTTTCTTTTATTTT
>JBBUEA010000030.1:0-8368 GCA_038057035.1 Patescibacteria group bacterium
AATAAAACGGGTCGCCGGTTGAACCTGAAGTCGCAGTAAAAACTAAAGGCCTTTTAAGCGAACCGTTCCACATCAGCTGTTCCAAAGCATATCGGCGCAAATAGTTATTCTTACTGGTAAAAGGCACTGACTGAAAATCCCTAAAAGTTTTTATCTTGCCCGGCTGGATCTTGTTTTTTTTTAAAAAATCTTTGTAAGCCGGAACTTTGACGGCAGCTAGATGAAAAAGTCTTAAAGCTTGCCGTTCTTTCAAACGCGTCAAAAAATCGCTATTTTTATGTTTTATCAATGAAATTATTCTCTCGGCGCTGAACCGCGACTGGCTGACGTTTAAAGAAGCCATAGAATCACCTCTTTAAAATGCCTTTTATTTTTTCAACTAAAACATCAAGGTCTTCGGTCTTGTCCAAGAAATCTTCCATCCCAAGAGTTTTAGCGATATTTTTTTGGTCGCCGCTGATGCCGGGCCACGGCTCTTTCAAATTAGTCAAAAAGGCGATTTTTAAATCTTTGGTTTTCGGATTCTGCTTTATTGCCAAAGCCGCGTCTGTTCCGGTAGGCCCCTGAAGGTGAATATCCATTAAAATCAAATCCGGCATTAATTTTGCCGCCTGACTTATTGCTTGAGCTTCATTACTTGCCAAAGCAATCTCAAAACCGACGCTTTTCAGCTTCAAGGATATAATCTCCTGAAAACTCGCCTCGTCGTCAACAATTAAAATTAACGGTGGTTCTCTCATTTTTTATATGATACAATATTGAGCATAAAATTAACAAGCTGGATGGAAAATCAAAACCCGTCAAAAACGATTATTGAAATAAGAGCCGGAGCGGGCGGAGATGAAGCCGGCATTTTTGCCGCGGACCTTGCCAGAATGTATCAAAAATACGCTTTAAAACGCGGATGGCAATTCGTTATTCTGGATTTTAGCGAAACATCGCTTAAAGGCTATAAAACTTTTATAGCGCAAATAAACGGCCAAAACTCTTACAATGAACTGAAAAACGAATCTGGCGTGCATAGGGTCCAGCGCGTTCCGGAAACTGAAAAATCCGGACGGATTCACACCTCAACGGCATCAGTGGCGGTTCTGCCGGAAGTTGAACCTAAAGAACTCGCGATTAATCCCAATGACCTGGAAATTTCCTTTTTCCGGTCTTCAGGTCCGGGAGGACAAAACGTCAATAAAGTGGAAACAGCTGTGCGAATCACGCACAAACCAAGCGGCTTAGTCACGGCTTCGCAAGCCGGACGTTCCCAGAGCGCCAACCGCGAACAAGCAATGTCGCTTCTGCGCTCAAAGCTTTTTGAAAATCAAAAACTGGAAGAAGAAGCCAAATTAAAAGGAATCAGACGCGAACAAATCGGCTCGGCTGACAGGGCTGAAAAAATCAGAACTTACAATTTCCCACAAGACCGCATTACCGACCACCGCATCGGCAAAAAATGGCACAACATAGAATCAATAATGGAAGGCAACATTGAACCGATTGTAAAAGCGTTCACAAAATTAGAATCTAATAGCTAATAGCTAATAGCTAATAGCTAATAGCTAGAATCTAACAGTGAAGAAATTTATTTAAAAGCTTCATTACTTCTGTAAGCAATTCATCGCTCTTTTGATAGTCCAATTCAGGAAATAAAGATTTTGAAATTTCTAGCTGACTTTCAAGCTCCGAGCCCGATCCATAAGATATAGATATAAATTGTTTCTTTTCTTTATCATGAAATCTATTATAACTTTCGGCGATATTTGAAAATATTGAAACAACTGCGCGTCTCATCTGATTTGTTAAACCATATAATTCTGACTTAGGAAACTGATTAGTTAATCGATAAATCTCAACTGCTAAATTTTTAGCTTTTTGCCAAACCAAAAGCTCTTTAAATGATTTTGTCGGCATAACAATGAATTCTAGATTCTAGATATTAGATATTAACTATTAAGCACATCAATGTCTTTCTCCAAAGACTCGGCTCTGCTGATTACTCTTTCGCCGTAAGTCCAAAGATGCCTTTGCCAACGTTTACCAGCGTAATATTTAGCGGCCGCTTTCCGTTCTTCAGCCAAAGAACCGTTTGCGGCGCCGGCGTCTTTAAGATATAAAGCCGTAGCCAAAAAAGCGTCGCCGTGCCGCCATGGCGACGGCGGATTACTGCCGGTAATCTGCGCCACCCTGTCTTTATAAATAACCCAGGTTGACGGTATGAATTGAGCCGGACCCATCGCGCCGCCGTAAGCTCCGTCGCTATTCGGGCAGGAAACCATAATGCTGTCAGGATTAATTCCAAGACTCGCGGTAATTTCCAGAAATAAAGGCTGGTCTCTTTTAGGATGCATTGCTTTCTTATAACTGCACCGGCCGACATTCTGGCCCAAAGCCGATTCTTTATCCAAAACAGCCAAAATCAAAGCGGCTCGCACGCCGGTCGCCTGCTGGGCGAACTTGGCAAATTCATAAGCCTGGCTGAAAGAAAGCTCGCCGCCTCCCAAAAGTTCAAAAATCCGGCTACGGATTTGCGCCGCGGTTTTTCGGGTTTCCTTTAAAAGTTCCTGAAACCGCGATTCCTGGCCTTTAGTAGTAGTTAAAAGCTCATCCTTTTCATCTTTTGATTTCTGCAAACTGTCTTTCTGCGATGCCCTATAAGTTTTTAATTCAGCGGCGTCAGCCCGCTCCAAACCCAACTGCTCTCTTTGATTAAGCAAAACATCGCGCAAGCTTGATATTTTTTCAACAGTCAGCCTTAAATTATCCTGAACCGAAACCAAATTGTTTAAGTAACCGAAAAAATCAGAAAGCTGCTCATGCAAAAACAGCACCTCAACCATACTGGCTCCTTCGCTTTCATAAAGCTGCCGAACTCCCTCGCTAAGCGCCGACTTGTTAAAGTCAATCGTGCTTTCAGTGTTATTGATATTGCTTTCAGTAGCTGAAATTTCATTGTCCAATTTTTCCAACTGGACGTTAACCGCCTTTAACTGAAGATTTAATTTGGCTATTTTAGCGTTGAATTTACTGATTTCATTTTTAAGAGTCTTGCCTTGTTTATGATATTGCGTAATAGCCGATTCATAATCGTCAATTTGATTTTCAAGGTCTGATAAGCGGTTTTCCAAAGCCTCCCGTTCTTCCTGCTGACTGCTTGCGGCCAAACTTTCAATATCCTGAAAAAAAGACCAATCATGACCCGGCGCGAAACCCCTGAATCCAAAAAGTGAAAAACTAAAAATCAAAAAAACGCTTATTGCTTTCAGCCAGCCGTGAATGGGAATTCGAACCAGCGGCTTGGAATAAGCGAGATTAATAATTGAAAACCTGGGGGTAAAAGGATTTTTTTTGAATTTAACATCCAAAACCAGGCGAGGTTTCGGTCGCGTGTTCATAAAATTATTTTAACATTATTTGGCTCCTGGTTTAGCCCCAGTAGCCGATTGCTTGCCGCCGGACGCTGATTTTGCCGGAGCGCCGGTTTTCTGCGCCGAACCTATAGCCGCCGAAGCGCCCGCTTCAGCTGAAACGGAAGCCGCTCCGGTCTCAACCGCGGCCGCCGGCTTTTCCTCTTCAGCGGCCGGCTCTTTGACCGTCACTATAACGGCATCCGGAGCGACAAGAAAACGAACGCCTTGAATTACTTTAAGGTCGCGGACATAAACGGTTTTCCCGAAAGCATTAAGAGAATTTAGGCTGATTTCAATTTGTTTAGGCAAATCCATAGGCAAAGCTTCAATTTCTATCTCCTGCATAACTTTCACCAAAATAGCGTTTAAAGCCTTGATTGCCGGCGCTTCGCCGATAAAAACAAACGGCACTTCCGTTTGAATTTTTTCATCCATCCTGACCGCGTAAAAATCAACATTCATAAATTCGCCGCTTAAAGGGTTTTGCTGGACGTCATAAATCAAGACCGGCCTTGGCTTGTTGTCAATCAATAAATTGATAACAGTGTTTTCTCCGGCTGATTTAAACGTTTTAACAAAATCTTTGGCAGACACGGTTAAATGCTCGTTTTGAATACCATGACCGTAAAGTTCGGCCGGAATAAAGCCGTCTTGACGGAGATTTTTAACAACTTTTCCGAATTTTTCCCGTTTTTGAACGTTTAGTTCCATAAAATAAATGAAAATCCTTCGATAAACTCAGGATATTTTCGCTTTTATGTTCAGCGAAAATAAAAAGTGGCAATTAACCACTTTTTATATGCTAGCTTAAAAACGCCGAAACGTCAATTAATTTTACCAACCGCGCCGAAAAGCCTGATTTTTTCTTCCACTTTTTTTGCCACAGCCGCAATTACCGGCTGAAAAATTTTATAAGGCGCTATTTCTTCGGGATTATTTTTCAAAAATTCCCTTAACGAATTCGCATAAACCACGCGGATTTCCGTATTAATATGAATGTTATTAATGCCGGCTTTAATAGCTTCTTTAATTTGGTCATCGGGAGTTCCTGAACCGCCGTGCAAAACCAGTGAAACATTTTCCGGCAAAATTTTCCTGATAGCTTTAATTCGTTCAATATCAAGTTTTTTAACATTAGCGGCAATGCCGTGAAGATTGCCGACAGCCGGCGCAAAACGGTTAACTCCGGTTTTTCGCGCGAATTCCAAAGCTTCTTCCGGCTTGGTTAAGCTGGATTCCGGAACTTCAATAATTTCTTTGTAAATTTTTGACGATTCGGTTACCAAATAACCGACTTCGCCTTCAACGGTTATGTT
This sequence comes from Patescibacteria group bacterium, assembly GCA_038057035.1. GTDB lineage: Bacteria > Patescibacteriota > Minisyncoccia > UBA6257 > JACPKE01 > JACPKE01. The sequence goes on from JBBUEA010000030.1 coordinate 4,718, forward strand.
AGAATTTTTTTGACGCGCGTATTCAACAATTTCTTGAACACCTTTTAAATTTTCTTCAAAGGGCAATTTGGAAAGGTCAATATGAACGGAATCATATCCGGCGTCAACAGCCGACTTGGCTGTTTCAACGCTGTAGCTATGGTCGGCGTTTAAAAAAATCGGAATATTATATTCTTCACGAAAAGCGCGGGTTAAAGCAACGGCTTGGCGAAGACCGATGAATTTTCTTTCCCCCTCGGATGTGCCTATTAAAACCGGACTGCTTAATTTTTTCCCTGCCTCGCAAATAGCCCTGAATGTAATTTCATCGGAAATATTAAAATGAGGCACTGCCCATCCTTCTTTTAACGCCTGCTCTAAAATTTGCTTTAAGCTGGACTTCATAAAAATTTAAATCTTCACCGGCTTATAATCATTCGGCGCTTTTTTAAGGTATTCTTCAAGTTTTTTGCGGCTCAATAAACCCTCCCGCGCGCCAACATACTGAACCACGGACATAGAATTAACCGGCCCCCACCTTAAAGCTTCTTCAACGGTTAAACCAAGAACCAAAGCCGAGGTAAAAGTGGAAGAAAAAGCGTCGCCGGCGCCGGTCCGTTCATAAGGCGGCTTGGGGTCCGGATACGCCGGCATAAACCAAAAATTCTTGCCTTCGTAAACATAAGCTCCTTTAGGGCCGTCGGTAATCACTCCGATTTTCGGACCCAAATCGCAAATGCTTTTAAGCAATTTTTTAATGTCTTCTTCGCCGGTGCCGAGAATTCTCTGCGCTTCTTCTTTATTGCAGAAAAAAACTTCCGAACGCCGGTAAATGCCTTTTAATTTATCCTTGCCCATTTTGATTTGAAAAGTGCCGGGCTGGAAAGCGACTTTAATTTCCGAATGACTGTTAAAATATTTTTCAACTAAAGCGTGGAATTCTTCGGAATTTCCGCCCAGCGAAGAAAGATAAACCCATTTCGGACTGCCGATATCCGGCAATTGGTAAGGATACTCCTCATGCTTGATTAAAATCGTCCGGTCGTCCTCATACCATAAAACATAATGGTAATTGGTTTTGGCTTTTTTATGAATTTTTATATATTGAACGCCAACCTTCTCGGCTTTTAAGACGGACAAGCATTCCTTACCGAAATAATCGCCGCCGATATTGGAAACAATGGCTGACTTTAAACCCAAACGGCTGGCGCTTACCGCGGCATTCGCGCTATTGCCTACCGCCGGCACTATATAAACTTCTTCATAAGGAATTTTATCGGCAAAACGAAGGCAAATTTCGCATTTTTCTTTGTTTATATTGCAATGCACCGACGCTTCCTTAAGCCTGATAAAAGCGTCGGTTACCGTGTCGCCAATCGCGATAAAATCGTATTTAATCATTTTCTTTTAATCGCTTTTTTAACCGCGGCTTTGATGTCTTTAACTCCCATTCCGTATTTTTCCAAAAGTTGAGCCGGAGCGCCTGATTCGCCGAAAACATTCTGCATTCCGATAAATTCCATTGGCGCGGGATAATTTTTAGCCAGAACTTCAGCTACGGCGCCGCCAAGACCTCCAATAACTTGATGTTCTTCAATACTCACAACCGCTCCGCATTTTTTTGCCAATTCTATAATTTTTTTCTCATCTAACGGCTTTATGGTATAGCTGTTCAAAACTATAGTGCCTATACCCTCATCATCCAAATCTTTTGCCGCGAGCAAAGCATTATATAAAATCGGACCGCAGCCGATTAAAACCGCTTGAGGCTTTTTTGACTCCCAAAAAATTTCCGCCTTGCCGGGAATAAACTGCGTTTCTTCCGAAGTCAAAACCGGCGTTTTTTCCCGCGCGAATCTTAAATAAATCGGGCCGTGAATTTTCGCCGCGGCCAACGTGGCTTTCTTGGATTCAATCGCGTCGCAGGGAACAAAAATTTTCATATTGGCGATTACCCGCATCGTGGCGATGTCTTCAATCGCCTGATGGGTGGCGCCGTCCGGGCCTACGGAAATTCCGGCGTGAGCGCCCGCGATTTTAACATTAGAATCATTATAAGCGATAGTGGTGCGAATCTGCTCCCAATTGCGGCCCGGTGAAAAAACCGCGTAAGAAGAAATAAACGGGATTTTTCCGGAAATGCCAAGCCCGGCGGCAACAGTCGCCAAATTCTGTTCCGCCACGCCGATTTCAAAAAACCGCTCCGGCCATTTCTTGGCAAAACCCTCGGAACGGGTTGACTCGGTCAAGTCGGCGCATAATACAACCACATTCCGATTTTCCTCGCCGGCAATCAAAAGCCCTTGACCGTAACCGTCGCGGGTCGGTTTTTGTTCAATTTCCGACGTAAAAATTTTTTCCGATAATTTTAATTCTTTATTTATCATTATTTTCTTCTTTATCTTTTTTAATGACTCTCCAGTGATACCAATACAAAGGCGCGCCGACGATTATCATTGCCAAAGCTCCGGCCGCTTCTCTTTGCCGCTGGGAAGAACGTTGATTACGCTCATATTCTTCAACTTCTTCTTTTGACGGCTCCTGAAATTCTGTTTTTTCCCCTGCCCCGATTACCGCGTCCGGAGGCACAATCTTAACCGGCCTGGAAATAGGATATTGATAATAAATATCGGCTTTGGTAAAAATATAAGTTTTCAACGCAAGGCCGATTAACTGCACCGCCCCAATAACAATCAAAACCAAACCAACCAAAGCGAATGTGTATAAATAAACTTTTCTTATCCAAGAATATTTTTGCATGTTGGATTATTTAGCGTGATTAATTTTTATTTCTGTTCATGTTCGTTTTTTCAGACAGGGACTGATCCGCTTTGGGCGGAAATTTTATCCAACACAAATTCTTTTATCCGCTGGGCTGCTTTAAACGCTTCTTGCGCCTCTTCAAGGTTAAATTCAGGATAGTCGCCGGGATAGCGAGTTTCAATATAGTAACGATTAAGGGTGGTTATCTCGATTTCATATTTTTTGATTTCCGGCTCAATATCCGCGAGTAATTCTTCAAGTTGAATCAAGTCGTGAGTTTTGACAAAATTCTTGTTGTGATAAATAAGCAGTCCTTTCAAATATTTCTCCGCCATTTGTTGAGAATGGAAACATGCCGGCGAGAAAAAATGGGCGGCTTCAATAATGTCACGAGCGGCCGCTTCATCTTCTTCTGCTTTTTTAAACCAACCTTGATAAATTTTTTCTGAATTATTTGGCATATAAAACCCTACCTTTTGCGATAATATCTTTTATAAAAAAATCATTTGCTGCCAAAGCATTTTTAACCGATTCCGGTTTATAAACGATAAGATCTATGGGAAATGGACGAGGTCGTATCGAACCGTCAATTTCTCTCGCTGTCTCGCGAGTGTTTAATGTTTCTTTCACAATAAAAAGATCCACATCACTGTCTTGTGTCGGCGTGCCCCACGCGTAAGAACCGAAAAGAATAATCTTTTCCGGCTGGAATTCCCGGACTATTTTTTCCGTTACCTCTTGAATTTTTTCCTGGGTTATTTGATTCATCTAACAATTATACTATATAAAAAATTAAAATTTTCTTAATCTGCTTCTCCATTATTCATTATCTATTTTCTATTATCCATTATGACTGTTTTTTATTTCCCGCTCCCGCGACTTTAATTCTTTTAACGCTTGCTCGGCTTC
>JBBUEA010000031.1:0-8339 GCA_038057035.1 Patescibacteria group bacterium
TATTTTGACGATTTTAAGGGAAGGCTGGAAAGAGCCTAAAGAAATTTCTATTGTAAGGGATTTTATTTCCATTCCCACTCTTTATTGGAAAATGCTTTATAACGGCATTGTCCATATCCAACTCTATATTTTCAACTAAAACGCGGCTCTGGCTTTTTATAACGCGTCGGTTTCGTTCTTGACGCAAGGCGCTAAAGGAGTTATCCTTGACCTTCGTAATAATCCCGGGGGGTTTTTGGAAGTGGCGGTGAATCTAGGCGGCTGGTTTCTTGATAAAGGCCAGATAGTCGTCAAAGAAAAATTCAGCTCCGGACAGGAAGAAATTTTCCGCGCCAACGGCAATTCCGCGTTAAACCAAATACCAGTCGTTGTTTTAATAAATAAAGGGTCTGCGTCGGCCGCCGAAATCCTTGCCGGAGCCTTAAGAGACAACCGCGGAATAAAACTGATAGGCGAAAAAAGTTTCGGTAAAGGAACGGTGCAAGAACTTCAAAATCTAAAGGACGGGTCCGCCGTAAAAATTTCCGTTGCCCAATGGCTTTTGCCAAAAGGCGATTTAATTGAAAAAAAGGGCCTTGAACCGGATATTGAAGTTAAAATGAGCGAGGAAGACGGCAAAGCCGAACGCGACCCCCAGCTTGAAAAAGCCGTTGAAATAATTAAAAATGAATCTTTGAGAATGCCGATATTCAAATTAAAAGCAAATTAAAACATGAAAGTCATATTACTTGAAGAAATCAAAAAATTAGGTAAAAAATTTGACGTTAAAGAACTGAAAGAGGGCTATGCCCGCAATTTTTTGTTGCCAAAAGGCCTGATAAAAATAGCAACTCCCCAAGCGATGAACGAACTTAACAAGCAAAAAGCCGTCTGGGAAGAAAAAGAAAAATCGCTGATTGAACAATTAAAGAAGTCAGCCGAAGAAATTAAAAAAATCAAACTAGAATTTTCAGCTAAAACCGGCGAGAAAAAAGAATTGTTCGGGTCAGTCGGCGAAAACGAAATTAAAAAAGCCCTTCTTGAAAAAGGCTTTTCCGAAATTGAAGCCGAGATTGAAAAACCGATAAAAACTATTGGCGAATATCCGGTTAAAATAAAATTCGGAAAGGGGATAGAGGCGGAAATAAAAATTACCGTACATTCACAATCTTAGCCAGCCGTTTTGAGCCGTCAAACCTGATTCTTTTTTTAGTCTGAAAATTTACTCGGCCGGCTTTTATAGCGTAAAGCGTATCGTCGCCGCCGCGCTTAACGTTTAATCCCGGAAAAAAATGAGTGCCCCGCTGGCGAACTATAATTTCGCCAAGCTTTACCGCTTGACCGTCGGAACGTTTGACTCCCAGACGTTTTGATTCCGAGTCTCTTCCTAATTTAGTTGAACCTTTAGCTTTAGTATGCGCCATATTCGCTTCACTCAAACTTAAAATTCAAAAATCAAAATGCAAAATTAATGACTTTAAAATTTGAGCTTTTAAAATTATAAACGATAATCTTACGCTATGTCAAATTATTTTAAAAATATTCTATCTATAATAGCTCAACGTAAACGGGAAATTTTATTGTTTTTTCTCCTATTCTTAATCAGTTCTATAAGTTTCGGACTTGGTTATTTAACAAATAAAGAACTAAACCCAACGCCGATTATCATTGAAAAATGCAGTATAAACTAAACTTTTAAATATATCCGATTTTTTTCAGCCAATATTCATTTTCCCATTCCCAAAGTTTTTTAGCCGCCAGGAACGCCTCATAATCTTCCTGCCAATAGGGAAACTCCTGAAGTTCAACGTCGCCTTTGACTTCAGACCATTGATGTCCGCACTTTTTCATCAAAGAACTGCCCCAGTCTATTTTAATTTTTTCCCGTCCGCCTTTAGTGCGAAGAGTCGCGCCGCATTTAAGGCAATGCTGTATCTGGTCAATTCTTAAAATCCAGCGCGTTTGAAGGTCTTTTACTTCCGGACGTAAAGCTTCCATATAAGCCGAGATTTGAAGATTATAATCTCGATAAATTGCCTGCGAAGTTTTAATATCCAAAATGCCAAGCTTGCCGTCAATTAAAGCGACAACATCAATCGTGCCGGCATAACGCTGGTCGTAATGAACAATTCTTTTTTCAATCAAAGCCGGGTCGGCCTGTATATTTTTTTTTGCGATAAATTCCTTAAAAGCCGCAATCGCCGGAGCGATATTGGGTTCAATAACGGGGAATTCGCCGACCAAAATTTTCTCAACAACTTCATGGATTTGAGTGCCTTCGCTGGCTGATTTTTTAGCAATTGAATCAGCGGCGCTAAAACTGGCGGCTTCGGCGTAAAAACGGTAAAGCGCCGGTTTAGCTTTTATGCCGACAATTTTGGTAACCCGCGGGTACCAAACATCGTCTATGACATAACCGTTCAGCGATTTAAAACCTTCAACATCTTTATAGAACACTTGAATATTATAAAGCCTGACAATATAATTAGTCCAGTTTTAACGTTTAATTAAATAAGGAATAAACAAAAAGCCAATAGGGAATTTAATTCTATCGGCTTTTTAAATAATCTTATCTGTCGTAAAAGAATGGTTTTACGACATAGAACAAGGCTTTATAGCCATTTCCAATCACGATTACCGCTCTTATATTTTTTCATTTCTTCATGAATTTCTTTTAATCTAGATAAATCTCCTTTGTTCCAAATTACTTTATGAAACCCTTTTTCACCTTTTTTTCTATTTAATTTTGATCTTTGATTTTTTTTAAAAATTTCAACTGCCTCTTTCCATAATAAAAAATCATATTTTTTCTTAGCATGAAGAGGATATTTCTCAAAAAATAACGCAATTTTATTTAAAAGTTCATTAATCTCACTCACTGAATATCTAACCATGCCTCTTTTAGTAAAACTAATATAACCGCATCCAAGAGCCGCTTGGATTTTTTCCAAAATTTCTTTATCATCTTCACGAAGCACAATAGCAAATTCAATATCCCAATAAAAATATATGGGTTTATTTTTTCTTTCATGCTTTATATCACGTCTGAATTTTAAAGCAAAACAGCCTTCGCCATCTACAAAGCCCGCAATATAATCCCCTGATAATTCCATTTAATTATTATACCATGTCGCACAATAATATAAATCAACTTATCCGCAAAAAAAACAAAAAGCGCGGCTGAAAACCGCGCGAAAGAAAAATAATAATCAATTAAGGTCGGCTTTAGTATTATCTAAACAGCTCAAAGTGTGGCTGTCGCTTAAATCAATTTTTCCATCGTAAAAATCACGAGTAATTATAGGAATCATCCGTCGTACAGCAATATCTGCATTATCAATCATATTTCTCATTTTTTTAATCTGCTTGCGCCGCAAACGAATCACATCATCATTATCAATTCTATTAAATTCTAAAACCGCCCAAGTCCGAAGGCCGGAAGCAAGATTTTCATTCATTATTATTTGTTCAAGAAAATTCTTATATCTTAATCTGTGCTGTTTTTCCCATTCCCATTTAATCTCATTCACTTCAGCCATCGCTTGTTCACGCTTAACGCGATATTCTTCAGCCAGGCCATCACTATAATCAAAAGCTTTTTTCAATTCTTCTAAAAACTGGCGTTTTTTACGTTTCATACCATCCCCTCCTATTGTTAAAATTATTAAAAACCCTAGAAATAGGGTAATTTAAAAAAATAAATTTGTCTAGGTCGGCTCATTACAGCCACGACAAAACAATTCTTAATAAATCAGCCGAACTCTCAAAAACCCAGATTAAAAAAGCGCCGATTGCTTTAAAAACTTTTACAATCAAATCCCAAAGTCCTAAAGTAATATAATAATTAAACTTGTCCAGCCATCCGCTTAAAATCTTAAAAATATCTTGAGCGGTTTTATCGGAACTGGCTTGCGAAATAATAGCCTGTAATTTACCGGAAAGCGCGGACAAAGCACTTTTATCAAAATCTCTGATATAAATTAAAAACTCTTTAATGGATTCCATTTAATTAGGTAAAATGGTTAAAGATAATTTTGGGGGTCAAGAGGAGCGCCGAATGGCATTCTGCCGCAAGCTTTGCTTTGCCGAATGGTAATTGTCTGGCTGGCGTAAACTCCAAAATGAAGATGAGGTCCGGTGGCGTATCCGGTCTTGCCCAAATAACCTATTAAATCTCCCTTATTTATTATATCACCTTCTTTAACAACGTATTTGGAAAGATGAGCGTATAAAGTGGTCAAATTATTTTCGTGTTCCACTAAAACCATTTTGCCGTAAGCGCCCCGGTAGCAAAACTTATCCTGGTCAGCTACCATAATAACTTTTCCTTTTTCAGCTGCCGTAATCGGCGCGGATAAATAAGAACCCAAATCCAAACCGTTATGCGGCTTGCCGCCGTATAAACGCGATACCGTGCCGAATTTCTGGGTAACCCGTCCTCCCTCCAGCGGACTAGCCAGCACGCCAGGCCGAGGTGCGGGCAAAAGCGAAGGGTCAAGATTTTTCCTTAATTCTTCTTCAATGCCGGTAATTTCCGCCGATATTTCCGCTTGCCGTTTTTCCAACTCGCTTAATTGCTGTTGAAATAATTTCTCCTGATTTTTAGTCTGGTCAAGCAATTCCCGACGTTCTTCTTTCTGATTTACGGCAATGACGCGCCGACTTTTAAGATTAACGGCCTCCAGTTCTTTCTGGTATTTTTTCCTGTTCATATCTTCAAGATTCACCGCCAGCTCGCCTTGCAGATTTTTAAGCCCGCTTACTTCAAGAGACAAACCGCTGTTAAAATCTATTAAAGACTGGGCTTCGGCAACGCTAGCCACAAGACTGCGATGGCGAAAAACAATTTCCAAAATCCCCTCTCCGTCTTTTTTTTGTATTTCACGGAGCGTTTCAGCAATCGCTTCTTTTTTCACCGCAATTCCCTTTTTAACATCCTCAATGTCAAAATCCAAAGCTTTAATCTCCAAACCAAGCTTTTCCAAAGTGATTTCACCGGATTTAATGCTTAAATTAAGCTGATTAACCCGGTAATCTATTTTTTTTAGTTCCTGCTTCAAGTTCTGGCTTTTATCTCCCAAATCATCAAGAGTTTTTTCTATTGCCAGGCGGCGGTTAGTCAGCTCCTGAAGCTCGGAATTTTTTCTGTTAATTTCTTCTTTAAGCTCCTGCGGCGTCGCCGCGAAACTAACGCTAACAAATAGTAAGTAGAAAGTGGCAAATAGAAAGTAGAAAAACATTTTTCTTGCAAAGAAAAATGTTATGAACCAAAATTTTGATTTTTGCATTTTGATTTTTAAATTTTAGTGTGTATGAAGAAACTCATTTTTACCTCTGCTTGCTATGCTTGCGGATAAAAATTGTTAACTCTTTAATTTAACCGCCGAGTTTCTGAATAGCTAATTCCAGCCTTCTCAAAGATTCAGTTTTCCCTAAAACTTCAAGAATTTCAAAAGGCCCGGGGGACGCGCTTAAACCGGAAAGCGCCGCGCGCAAAGGCCATAAGAACGTGCCTTTATTATTTTTTTCTATTACAGGCTCAAAAATAGCGGCTAAATCCGCCTGAATAAAACTTTGTTCCGGCGTTTTTTCTAAAACCTCGCGCAGAATTTTAAGATTAACCGCAATCTGCCGCTCGAGCAAGGCTTGTCCTTCGGCAAGCTCAGGATAAATCCCTTCGGCAAATTCAGGGTGGATCCCTTCAGCAAGTTCAGGACGCGGCCATAATAAAAGCGTACTGCCGTAATCAGGAAGCTTGAAAAAAAATCCTGCGGATTCGCGAAAATCAGAAAGTTTTTTAATCCGCTCCCGTTCAATCTTAATAACCTTTCTTAAAAAATCCCCGTCCCCTTTCCAGCCGACAGATTCGGCAAAAGGCGCGATTCTTTCGGCCAGCTCGCCGATATCCAAATTTTTAAGATGCTGGCTGTTAAGCCAGTCAAGCTTTTCCTGATTAAAAACAGCTCCCGCTTTTTGAACTCTTTGCAAAGAAAATAATTTAACCAATTCTGAACGTTCTAAAAACTCCTTATCGCCCTCGGGATGCCAGCCCAATAACGCCAGAAAATTAATAATCGCATCCGGAATATAACCAGCGGCGCGATAATCTTCAACCGAAACAGCGTTAAATCTTTTTGAAAGTTTGCTCCGGTCTAAATTAAAAATCAAAGGCAGATGAGCGTAAACCGGCTGGCTGAAACCAAACGCCTGCTGAAGTAAAATCTGTTTTGGCGTATTGGAAAGATGGTCTTCTCCGCGGATAACATGGCTGATTCTCATTGTTTCATCGTCAATTACAGCCGCGAAATTATAGAGCGGACTGCGCAAATCTTTGGCTATAACGATATCGCCGAATAAACCGGCGTTAAACTTCACTTGCCCGCGGATTAAATCCTTAAAAACCGCGTCGGCTTCAGGCATTATAAAACGGATTACCGAAGGCCTGGCCGCGCTTTTTTCTTTTATTTGTTCAACTGCCAAGTTCCTGCATCGGCCGCTATAACGCGGCGGCAAACCCTGCGAAAGCTTGGCCTGCCGTTCTTCTTCCAACTCTTCTTTGGAACAAAAACAATAATAGGCTTTTTTAGCATCCAAAAGCTGTTGTAAATATTTTTCATAAATATCAAGCCTTTCGCTCTGACGATAGGGTCCATAATCGCCTATATAATAACTTCCTTTATTTTGATTTTTAGCTTCGTCGTCAGACGAAGCGATTGGCCCCTCATCCCAATCCAAACCAAGCCATTTCAAACTATTAATTATGTCAACTTCAAATTTTTTATCGGAACGTTCAACATCAGTATCTTCAATCCTTAAAATAAATTTGCCGCCTTTGTTTTTAGCAAAAAGCCAGTTAAAAAGCGCTGTTCTGGCGGTGCCGATATGCAAAGGCCCTGTTGGCGAAGGCGCTAACCGCACCCTAATTGGTTTTTTAGAACTGTCAGCCATATTTGTATATTAGCACTAATAAAAGCGGCTTTCAGTCTTGACAAGATAAATATTTTTTGCTATTATATTAATAGTATAGAAATATATAGTTTAACAACAGAATAACCGTAACATTGAGGGATATCTTAAGAGGGCTGCAGATGCAAACACTGTTGAACTCGCTGCGCAAAATCTTGAAACAGCGATTAAGGATTTGGAACGTACCGGGAAAACGACAGGGTATACCTCTATTTTTTGGAATACTCCTGACGAAGACGTGGAGTTTTGGTACTCAAACCTCGCAGCGGCCCTAAACGAATTGCGTAATATAACTTCGACCGCAACTCAACTAGAAAAAACGAACGTACTTATGAAGCTACGGGAGACACTCCTTGACCAAGGTGTAAACGGCAAATCCAAAATTACAGCGCCACCTGGTATCACTATATTCCCCAACAATACTATTTTCATGTTATGGGGATTAATGAGTTCAATTTCCCTCTGCGTTTTCATAAGTTGGAAATTTGCTGATTCTAATTTTTAGCTGTTGATAAGTTTCAACCTAAATCCGGCGATCCCAATGATGAATTGCGAATTGATAATATGTAGCCCCACTAGAAAATGCGAAGCTTTTCTAGTGGGGCTTTTCTATTTTATCTAACCATCTAACAATTTTAAAAGCTTTGTTTGGCAAAAGATAAGGCGGCCGCAAACATTGATTTTAAAATGTCCAACTTCAACTTAAAATTACCGATACACATCTTTACGATGCCCAATAGTTACAAAAAGCGCTGTTTGACGATTAACAAATATAAAAAGGGTTCTATAATTACTTGTAATCCTAAAAGAAAAAATAAAACGGTCTCCCTTTAATTTTTTAATATGTAAACGAGGTCGCGTTGATTCTCAATAAATATTTTCTCTTGTTTTTGATAAACAGCCTGTATTCTTGCCGGCAGTTTATAAAAATCTTTTCGGAACTCTTCCGAATACAAAATTTTCATAAAGCGGTAAAGTAACGGCCTCGCTGATATTCAGATAAAGAACGTTTAAGAGAATTTTTGATTTTTTTCGGATTTTTGTATTCAGACAAACTTTCCTCGGGAATTTCAGAAGATAGTTCTTTAATTAATTTATTAATAAATTCTTCGATAGAAATTCCATATCGGATCGCCAATCGGCTTAATTTTTCTTCATCTTTATTTTTTAATTCAATTAAAACTTTACTCATAATTAATATCTTAAAACTTTAAAATAAAACCGTCAATAATAACTTACGCCAGCGCCGTTAATTTTAAAATCTCTGCCACAAAAGGTGTGGGGTAAAAGTTATCCACAATACTTGTTGTTTTAATTGAGTAGTTTACCTATAATTTTATATATGATTGCATTCAATTTTAACCGCTTTCTTCGTCCTTTTATTATTTTGCTTA